>CADBNY010000072.1 GCA_902796215.1 uncultured Erysipelotrichaceae bacterium
ACAAGTTGTTTTAGATAAACTGAATAAGATGGGTGTTACGACTTTTAGAACAGATGAAAAAGGAACTATTATTGCATCTTCGGATGGAAAAAATATAGATTTTGAAACAGTTCTAACAGATACAAATGGGTAGGTGATAAAATGAAGTATGCTATTGATCAAATAGTTGATAATATTGTTGTTTTAGAAAATATTGAAACTGGTGAAATAATAAAAGAAGATAGAAATAATTTGCCTAGTAGTATTCAGGAAGGAAATATTTTAGTAAAAAAAGGTGGAGCTTTTTGTATTGATTCTTTTAGTGAAGAGAAAAGAAGAGAAATCATTAAAGCAAAATTGGATCGATTGAAAGCATTAAAATAAAAAAAAGTTAATTATTGCAATTAGCTTTTTTATTTGGTATTTTTTTAATTTGTTTAGGATGAATATTAAATATTTTTATAATTTCTTTTTTATTGGAGCAATTTGTGTATAAATATTTTATGTCATTATAAAAAAAGTTTCTTTCTTTTGTTAATATTTTCATTTTTCTTTGATAAGTTTTACATTCATAATGAATACCATTTTCTCCTTTTTTAGGAATTATTTCTTTTAGAGTGATTTTATATTCTTCATTACATTCTACTGTTATAGTTTTTATAATATGTAAGTGATTTAATTCTATATAAGTTGGAATTGGTAAAATAGTATAGCTAAAAATACATATGAATATTAGTAATATTAATTTTTTCTTCATTGGTATTTTCCTCTTATAACGTTATTGGTTAGTTTTGTATTTCTTTTCTTTGTTTTTTCATTTATTTTAATTATTGAATCTTTTATTTCATTTTTATCAATTGACAAATATTTATAACCAAATGTTTTCATAGTACAAATATTAAAAATTAGAAAGAATGTTCCTATTAATATTCCATAAATACCTAAAAAAATAGAAAGAATTAGAAAAAGTAATTTATAACTGCGGAGTGCATTATTTAATTCAATTGATGGAAATATTAATCCAGCAATGGATGAGATTGCAATTACAATAATCATGATTGGTGAGACAATGCCTGCTGCTACTGCGGCATCTCCTAGGATTAATCCTCCTAAAATAGAGATAGCTGATCCATTTGTTGATGACATTCTAAAATCACTTTCTTTTAATATCTCAAAACATAAAATCATGAATAAAGCTTCAATGTAAGCTGGAAATGGTACGAATGTTCTTCCGGCTTTTAGAACTAGTAATAAATCAAGTGGAATTAAAGAGTAATTTCTTGTCGTTACTGAGAGATAAAGAGCTGGAGTTATAATAGAAATTAAAAAAGCAAGAAAGCGAATAATACGAATAAAACTTGTATAAGATGGTTTTTGATAATAATCATCTGTTGTATGAAAATAATCAAAGAAGAAACTAGGTAAGATTAAAGCATATGGACTTGTATCTACTAAAATAACAATTTTTCCTTCTAAAAGAGCCATACAACATTTATCTGGTCTTTCGCTCATCATGATAGTTGGAAATAAGTAAAATTTTTGTTCAAAGGAAAACCGTAAGTAACTAGAATCAATTATTCCATCAATATGAATTTTATCTAGCTTTTTTTTTACATGTTCTACTAAATCTTTTTTGGCAATTCCATCTACATAGATTATTCCTATTTTTGTATTTGTATGGGTTCCAATTACTTTATCAATACATTTTAGAAATGGGGTTTTGAGTCTTTTCCTAATTAATCCTAGATTTGTATTATATGTTTCTGTAAAACTATCTTTTGGACCGTATAGTGCTAATTCGCTTTTAACTTGATTAATTCCTCTATCTAAATTAATACGAAGTTCGCATGCATAAATTTTTTTATATAGAATTATTAGATAACCATTACTCAAGAAGGAGAATATATCTTGTTCATTAATAATTTTTGTATTACAGTTTGGTAGGTGATTTTCTAATTCTTTTAGTTTATTTGTATTTAATTTAGTCATTCTATACAAAATAAATTCATTAATACTTTTTGAATCGGCTAAAACTTCGTTATAAAGAAAAGTTACTTTATTTCCATCTATTTTTATTTCATGAAAAATATAATCTTTTGATGGATATATTTGTTTTTTTATTTTTTTTATTAGATCCATGTAATTCACCAATATTAGTATGATTCAAAAGTTTATTTCTATGTATTTATTTGATATAATGAATGTGAGGAAATTGGTATGGAAGTAAAAATAGAAAAATTAGATAATTATGGAAGAGGAATTACTTATTTAAATAATAAGATTTGTTTTGTTTCAAATGCTCTTCCGGGTGAGATTGTTTTAATAGAAATTGAAAAAGAAAATAGAAAATATATTGAAGCTAAACTTCTTTCTTATAAGAATAAATCTTCTAATCGTATTATAGAAGAATGCCCTTATTCAGGATTTTGTGGGGGATGTCAATTAAATCATATTAATTATGATGATGAAAATAAATTCAAAGAAGAAAAAGTAAGGGATATCTTAAAGAAATTTGTTAATATTGATTTTGATATTGTAAAATCTATTGTTTATCATGAAAGGAATCATTATAGAAATAAAGTTATTCTTCATGGTAAAAATGGTAAGTTGGGTTATTACAAAAATAAAAGTAATGAAATTATTCCTATTACAGAATGTTTATTAGTAAATAAGAGAATTAATAAGATTATTTCTATATTAAATCAAATTAATGTTAATATAGAAGAAGTTATAATTAAAACTTCTAATGATCAATCTCAAGCTATGGTTTCTATAAGTGGTGAGGTAAGTGATGATTCTTTATTACTTCAATATTGTGATGTTTTGATATTAAATGGTAGATATCTTAGTTCTAAAAAATATATAGAGACAAAGATTGGTGATAAAAAGTATCAGGAAAGTATTCAGTCTTTTTTTCAAATAAATACAACTTTAACAAAAGATTTATATGATGAAGTATTTAATCAAATAAAAGGAAATCGTTATCAAACAGTTTTAGATTTATATTGTGGTACTGGTACTATTGGAATATATGTTAGTGGGGAATGTGATAAGATAATTTCTATTGACTGTAGTTTTTCCAATATAGAAGATGCGAAAAATAATGCAGTCTTAAATAAGATTGATAATATAGAATTTATCTGTGATAAAGTTGAAAATAGAATTGATAAGATAAAGGGAGTGAACGCTATTATTGTAGATCCTCCAAGAGCTGGACTTGATAAAAAAACAATTTCTTATCTCAAAAAATTAAATCCTCAAAAAATTATTTATGTATCATGTGATTTGATTACTTTAGCAAGAGATTTAAAGGATTTGAGTGAGGCTTATAATATAAGATATATAAAACCTTTTAATATGTTTCCGAGAACATATCATTGCGAAAGTATCACGGTTCTTGAGAGGAGATAAGATTTAATGAAAATATATGTAGTAAGACATGGCCAAACTAATTTAAATTTAGAAAAAAGAGTTCAAGCCAGAAATGGAGAACCATTAAATGAAATCGGTAAAGCTCAAGCTCAATTATTACGAGATGAATTTAATAATAATAAAATAAATTTTAGTTATGTATATTCTTCACCTCAAATACGAGCTGTTCAAACAGCGGAAATTGCTTCGGGTCTTAAAGCAATTATAGATGATAGACTGGATGTATATGATTTAGGAACAGCAGATGGGTTGTTAGTATCAGATGTTAAATATACAGGAACAGTACCAGATATGACTTTATACAGCGGAGTAGAAACAATTGAAGATTTTAAAAAAAGAATATATAGCTTTATTGATGAAATCCTTGAAAAATATAAAAATCAAGATATCAATATTTTAATTTCAGGACATAAATGCACAACAGGGATGATATGTGCATATTTTGAAAACTTTGCAGTTAATACAATTTATGATGACTTTTTGAAATTATCATCAAAATGTGGAAAATATAAAAAATATGAAATATAAAAAATTATTATTAGATTATATATATAACAATAGAATAAACTATGCAAAAACCCCACGGTCTAGCCATTGTGAGAGTGTCTGTATATTAGAGAGGAGGTAAAATAATGGATAAAAAAATAAAAGATATAATGTCATTTTATGCATTATGTAGCAAATTAAAAGATACAATAAGAAAAGGTCCACTTACATGGAATGCAAATAGAAAAAGAATAGAAAGTGTTGCTGAGCATATATATGGTGTACAAATGTTAGCAATTTCTATCTATTATCA
>CADBNY010000073.1 GCA_902796215.1 uncultured Erysipelotrichaceae bacterium
GAGTTGATATTTTTTTTAATTTTTCTTTACTAAATTTTTATATAATTATAAAATGGTACTAGATAGTAGAGGTGAAGTGTATGAAAAAAGGATTTGATAATAAGAAGTATGTAAAAATTCAAAGTGAGAAAATTAAAGAAAGATTTCAATTATTTGATAAATTGTATTTAGAAGTTGGTGGTAAACTTTTTGATGATTCTCATGCTGCTAGAATATTACCAGGCTTTAAGAATGATGTTAAAATTAGTATGTTTCAAGAGCTTAAAGATGATTTAGAAATTATTTTTTGTATTAATGCTGGAGATATAGAAAAGAATAAGACTAGAGGAGAATATGGTATTACCTATGACCAAGAAACTTTGTCTTTAATTAATAAATCTAAAAAACTTGGTTTTTCTGTAAATAGTGTTGTTATTACATTGTATAAAAATCAAGTTAGTGTTGATAAATTTATTAATAAATTAAATAGAAATGGTATTAAAACTTATATTCATACAGCAACAAAGGGGTATCCAACAGATGTTTGTACGATTGTTAGTGATGAGGGGTATGGTGCTAATCCTTATATTGAAACAACAAAACCTTTAATACTAGTTAATGCACCTGGACCGGGATCAGGAAAACTTGCTACTTGTCTTTCGCAAATTTATCATGAAACTAAAAGAGGTGTTAATGCTGGATATGCTAAATTTGAGACGTTTCCAGTTTGGAATTTACCTTTAAGACATCCAGTTAATTTAGCATATGAAGCAGCTACTGCAGATTTAAAAGATGTTAATATGATTGATCCATTTCATTTAGAAAAATATGGAGTTCAGGCAGTTAATTATAATCGCGATATAGAAACGTTTCCTATTTTAAAAAGTATTTTAGATCGAGTTTATAAGAGGGATATTTACTATTCTCCTACTGATATGGGGGTTAATATGGTTGGTTTTTGTATTATAAATGATGATGTTGTAGAAGATGCTTGCAAGAAAGAGATTATAAGAAGATATTATAATGAGTTAAATAATTATAAAATTGGTTTATGTGATGAAGATACTTATAAAAATATAAAATTATTAATGAATGAATTGAAAATAGATGAATCTTATTTAGATGTTATTAAACCGGCTCTTGATAAAAAGAAAAAAGAAGGAGATATTCCTGTTGTTGCAATGAAAGTTGGAAGAAAGATTTTTACTGGAAAACAGACAGAGTTACTTTCAGCTGCTGGTTCTGTTGTCTTAAATGCAATTAAATATTTAAGTAAAATACCTGATGATATCGATATGCTTAGTCCAACGATTTTGGAACCTATTTTAGATTTAAAAAAGAATATGGGTATTGGGGATAGACTTAATTTAAATGAGGTGCTTATAGCTCTTAGTATTTGTTCTGTTACGAATTCATTTGCGGCGAAAGCTATTGCTAGTCTTCCTAAATTAAAGGGTTGTGAGGCGCATGCTACTTACATTTTAACGGGTAACGATAAGCAGGCTTTAAAGGATTTAAAAATTAATGTTACTTGTGAAAGTGAATTTCTTGATGATTAAATTATTTTAAAAAGGGGTTTCCCTTTTTTTGTTTAAATATCTATAACAAAAAGTTATGAATACAATGACAAATTTCTATTTTACAATTTTTATAAGTATTTTTATAATACCTTTTGTCAACGGAAATTTATATTAGTATTTGTGAGGGTTATATGGAGAACGAAAAAACAATCAATAGGGAATTTTTTTCTGATAGTATGGATAGTTGCAACAAGCAAATTTGTTGCGAAATTCCTGAAGGATTTACCAAAATTGAATCAAAAGCTTTTTATGATTGGTTAAGTTGTAAATATGTTATTATTCCTTCTTCTGTTAAAGAAATTGCAGATGATGCGTTATTATGGGATAACATTCATTTAGTTATTTCTAATCATTCTTTTTTTGAAAGTCATAAATATTCTTTTTCTGTTATTCCATACGTAAATTATGAAATTAGTAAAATAATTATTTCTTTGTTTGAGAAAATAGAAAATATTGATTCAAAGGTTGATATTCATACTGATGATATTGATTCAAAAAAAGGAATGATTAATAAAGAGGTTGATACTATTCTTCAAGAACTTGATTTGAAAATACAAGATCTTCAATCTAAAAAAGAAGCTCTAGATCATGAATATTGTGATTTATTTAAGCAGATAGATGGTAATTCTAAATGCCTTAAAGATATAAATGAAAAAATTAATAAAATGGCTAAAGAAGCATTTATTAAATTAGATGGAGATCTTATTAGAGCAAAAATTAATATTGATAATTACGTTGAGCAATTAGGAAATAAAGCGGATGAATATAGGAGTGATCTTAAACAAATTACTAAGTCTATTGAAAAAGAAAAAAAGAAAATTATTCAGTCCATTGAGAAAGAAAAAAAGCAAATGGTTGATAGTATTTCGCAGATGGTTCTTGATAAAGTTTGTGAAGAAAACCCATATAAAATGATTACTATTGTTATAAATGATAAAAAGATTCAGTCTGATAAGCCTAAAATATTTCATTATCAATTAGAAGATGTTATTAAATTGGTTGCTGCTGGTTTTAATCCCTTGTTAGTTGGACCTGCTGGATGTGGAAAGAATGTTATTATTGAACAAGTTGCTGATTATTTTGGTTGGAAATTTTTTTATGTTAATGACGTGACAGAAGAATATAAAGTCATGGGATTTGTTGATGCTAATGGACATTATTGTAAAACTCAATTTTATGAAGCTTTTACCAATGGTGGGTTTATCATGATTGATGAGTTAGATCAGTCTAATGCTGCAGCTTTATTGGCAATTAATTCGGCTATTGGAACTGGGTATCATGAATATGCGTCTTTCCCTGATGGGCAGCTTTATCCAAAACACTCTGATTTTCATATTGCAGCAGCAGCAAATACTTATGGAAATGGAGCTAATATGCTTTATTGTGGAAGAAATCAATTAGATGTAGCTTCTTTAAATCGTTTTACACCAATTTTTATTGATTATGACTGTAATTTAGAATCTTCTTTAGTATCTACTCAGGACTTTTTGCCACTATATTGGAAAGTCCGAAAAATTGTTGAGGCTAATAGAATTAGACAGGTTATTTCTACTAGAAATATTGTAAATGCTGATAAGATGATTTCTAATAACTTGTTTGAAATCAATAAGGTGTTTGATTTTACTCTTACTCAGGGAATGAGTAATGAAGATTTAAGAATTATATTAAATGATTTAGGCAAAACAAGTTCAACGGGGTCTTTTGAAAATCAATTTCATAATTATTTACGGAAAGTGAAAAAAATTAGTATGAGTGAGTATTAAGGTGCTGTTTATGACAAAAGAGAAGGATAATCAATTTCATAATTCTACTGTTTATATTGGAAGTTTTGATAGTTTGGAGGATTTTTTGTTTTATGTTCGAGATGAGAATGTGAATTCTATGTTTGCTAATATAATGTCTAGTAAAAATGGTAGTTATAATTTTACAGGAACAAATTCTTATCAGGAGGCATGGAATTTATGTCGATATACTATGGATGAAGGTTTTTCGCAATTTCTAGAGAAGTTTGATTTTTTGAATTATTATATTGATACACAATATAAGATTGAAAATAATTATTCTGTTTCTGGTTTTGCCCCTAGTATTCCTAGATATTTATTAAATATTCCAACGTCTATGTATTATCATGTTACTAAGGATATTCCTACTGTTAATATTTATATGAATTATGCTTATAGTGCAAGTGTTTCTAAAAAAGCGGTGGAACATAGAGGTATTATTGTTCTTAATTTAATTCAACATCTAGAAAAGAGTGGTTATAAGGTTAATTTTTATGGATTTGATTTATCTCATTCTCGTTTTTATTCAGAATTGTTGTTTATGGAAGTTCCTTTAAAAAAAGAATATGAACAATTGAATTTAAAAACACTTTATTTTCCTCTTGTTCATCCATCTTTTCTTAGAAGATTATTCTTTCGGGCTGAGGAGAAAATGCCATTAACTTTAAAAGAATGGGTAGATGGTTATGGATTTCCTTCAAATTATAAAGAATCAGTTGAGTTTTTAGAATATTACAAAAAACTAAAAAATGCTGGTCAAGTTATTTATATTTCTTCTCCAGATGAACTGGGAATCAAAGGAGATGATTTAAGAAAAGATTGTAATGAAGTCATTTCCAAGTTAAATAGTCAATGTCTAGATATTGGTAAACAAAAAATTAAAAGATAGTTTTGTGATAATAAAAAATAAAAATATATATAGTAAAGGAGTAAATTTATGGATAATAATCAATCAGATATATGGAAGGGAATTGATTCTGTCAATATTCAAGTAAGTAGTGGAAAATTAAATTTTAATCGTAGAAATTTAAAAAAGTTTTTCCATTGTCACAAAAGAGATGAAATTAGTAAAGAAACATTTCTTGATTTTTTTAATAAAGACTCTTTGTCTAAAGAGGATGAAGAAACTGGATGCTATTTATCGCATTTATTGTTTTTGGATGGGAGTTACAACTATTATAAAGTTTTACCTTTTGTTTTCGATTTTGTATCTCCTCATGAATTAAATAAGGATGGTCAGCTTTATATTGAGAGTGCTTTTCAATCTCACATGTGGCTATCAGAGATTGAATATTCAGATCTTTTATTGGATGCTATTAATTTATATGATATTGATCTTACTAGACATACTGATAATCAAGGAAATAACATCCTTCATTGGATTGTAACTGGTAACGCTGTTTCTTATACTAAGAAATTATTTGAATTTTTTGAAAAGTATTTATATTATGAAAAAAATAATTATGGGACAAGTCTTCGAATTATGAGAGCATTAGCCTATCAACTCGAAAATATTTATGGTGATTATACATTTAATATGTTTGGAAATTTGATTTCTTTTTCTTATAAAGGAGAACCGAGGACATATTCTCGATCTTGGTGTGATCATGAGAGACGACATCAAATTTTTCCTAGTTATGTTTATTCGCAAGAAGATATAGTAATGCAAAAATTTTTTACCAATGGTCAATGGTTATATATACATAAATGGGTCCCAACTATAGATGAATTTGAAAAGGATTCGTTTAATAAGTATAAATCTAGAAGATAATTTTTAAATTATTCGTATTGACTGTCACTTTTCAATATTTCAGCTTCAAGAGAATGCTAATGTATAATACACTTGTACAATAGTTAATATTTATTTAATATTTTTTCATAATATTTGAGCATTATTTTAGTAGTTTTTCGAAAAGCGAAGAAAAATCTTATAAACAAAAAAGAAAATAGTTTGTTCTATTATCTTTTTTTTGTTTTTAATAATTGATAATTTGTTTCGTGTATTGTTTCTTCTTTTTCTTTTATTTTTCCTTCTGTATAGTATAATGGGGTAATTCCATAATGAGAAATGTTATTGGAATCGTCATATATAAATCTCAAAATTTTAGCAACACAAGAGTTGTATGATAATTTTGATAGAGAAGGTACCACTTCATAGACTCTTTTTGTTTCTTTATTTTCATCGGGAATAGAAAAACTTAGGGGATAGTGAAAATGTCCAGATATATACAAGTCGATGTTGTTTGTATTATATTTTTTGAACAGGTCAAATGGATAATTTTTACGATTTACTTCATATGTTTTAATATAAGGAAAAAACATATTAAACATTGCTGGATGTTTTAAAGAAATATTTATGTTTTGAGAGCGGATGATATGTCCATATTCTCTTTCTAATACCATGCCAAAATTAGGTTTAACTATTGATAGATAGTGTTGACCTAATGGATATCCTAAATATGTTATACTGCTTAAATATCTAATTATACTTTCATCATGATTTCCAGATATAGCAATTATTTTTATGTTTTCAGGAAACTTCTCTATAAATCTTTCTATATGACTTTTTGCTATTGAATTGTAATTGCCATATCCAGAATCTTTTTGAAAAACATCGCCTAAATGAAGGGCACAATTTATTCCGTGGTATTCTTCTGCATATTGAAATACGGTTTGTATTAAAGAAAAATCTTCATATTCTTCATTTCCTATGTGTGTATCAGAAACAAGTAATATTTTTTCTGTTTCTGGTGCTATTGAAATATTTGAATAATTTCTAGTATATGCACTATCTATTTTATAATCTGGAACTGCTTTATATGTATTTTCTCCTCCTAATACATTTTTTGTTACAATTCTTCCTTTAATAACTAAAAAATTTAAATAAAATTGGATTTGTTCTTTGAATTTTTTTGATTCTATGCTTTTTGAATTGCTTTGGAGAAAATTAAAGATATCATTTAATGTGTATTCTTGGTATGTTTGTGATATATTGTAATTATAATTGCCTATATACCATGGATTATCATTGTGGTTTAAATTTCCTTTTAAGAATGATAATATTTTTGTTATAATATTAAAATCTTCGTTTGATAGAGATAAGATCTTTTCATTTATAAATTTCATAGTAACCCCTCTTGTTGGTCTGTATTATATAATTTATAAAGGACTTTGTCAATTGATTTTGAATGTAATTATTACTTCTAATTTGGTATTTTTTTTAATTTATAAAAAAGGTCTTTCTAGACCTTTTAATA
>CADBNY010000074.1 GCA_902796215.1 uncultured Erysipelotrichaceae bacterium
CTATTCCTAATAAATTCTCGTAATAATTTTGTAAGAGCTCTTTTTTCAATACGTGAAACATAACTTCTAGAAATCCCTAATTTCTTAGAAATAGACTTCTGGGTCTCCTCTTTTTGATTATTTAATCCATATCGTTCTATAATTATTTTTCTCTCCCTAGGAGTTAAAATATTCATATATTGATAGAGGCTTTGAATATTATCTTTCAAATCAATATCTTCACAAAAATCAACATCTTCAACTTGCAATATATCTTGAATTTCTATCTCGTTTCCATCTTTATCGTATCCAACAGCATCATGAATAGAAATATCTTTACTATATTTATTGTTCTTCCGAAAATACATTAAAATCTCATTTTCAATGCATCTTGCACAATAAGTTGTAATCTTAACATTTTTATCAGGAGAAAAAGTATCTACGCCTTTAATTAAACCAATCGTTCCAATACTAATTAAATCATCCATCTCAGTATACTTACTATCATACTTTTTAGCAATATGAGCAACTAATCGTAAATTATGTTCAATCAGTTTATTTCTAGCCTCACCATCCCCAGACATCTTTAAAGCAATATACTTTTCTTCCTCTGAAGAAGATAAAGGTTTCAAAAAAACATCATTCGAATAACTTCCAGTAAAGCAAAAAATTTGTTTCAAAATATGAAATAAAAATAAAAACATATAATCACCACTAAATTATATGTTTTATTTTGTCGAATTAATTCTTTATTATATGAACTTTTTTAAGAACTACTTTAGTACTAGCTAATAATAATTTTCGATTTAATAAAATTGCATAAATCAAAGCAACAAAAAAACTAAGGACATTAAAAATAAACACATTTTTATAGTAAAAATAAATCGAAAAAGTAAAAATAAGAATAGTCTTAAGAATCAAACCTTTTTCAAAAGTAATATGAACATATTTTTTTAAATCAATATGTCGATAAATCATCATAACAAAATAAGAAACTGCTGTTGATATTGCTGCTGCATATAGGCCTATTCTTTTAATAAATAAAACATTGATAACAATATTAATAATAGCTCCCAAAACAGCAGTAGAAGCAACTTGTTTAGATAATTTTTTAGCAAGATAAACTTGACTATATAAACAAATAATAACGTTAAAAATAGTTGCCAAAATTAAAATTGGTATATATTGATAAGCTTCATTATAAGATGAATTAATGAATATTGGAAATAAAAATGGTAATACAGCAAGCATCCCTACTCCCATTGAAGTAAATAATTTAAAAACAGTATTCGTAATATCTGAAAAAAATTCATCTCGATCAGGACTATTAATATGAAGAGCTGCACTTTCACTCCAACTTAAATTAAAAACACCGGTTAAACTAGAAATAATATTTGGAAATTTATTACTAATAGCATAAAGTCCATTAGCTCCAGCTCCTAAAACAAAAGATACAATACTTCTATCACTAGCATTAATAATCCACCAACTAATTCCATTTGGAATAAGAGGAATTGAATAATGATTCATCTTTTTAATTAATTTAAAATCTACTTTAGAAAATTGAAAATACTTATAAAGTTTTAATCGAAAAAATAAATAAAAAGCACAAACAAAATTAGCAAATGCCATTGAAAAAATCATTCCATAAGCACCTTTATGATAAATACATATCATAAAAATATTCGAAAAAATAGTAGTAAAACCAGTTAAAATACAACTAATAGAATAATCAACTGTTTTTCCAAATCCTCTAGCAATCTGCAAAAAATTACCAGATAAAACACAAATAATAACATCTGCTAAAATTAACCATCTAAAAGGTATTGTAATAAAAGAAGTAATAAAAATATACAAAAGACAGAAAACTAATAACCCAATTCCTAAAATAAAGAAATTATTACTTAAAAGTTTTTTTGTATCTTTCTCATTCCCTCGATAATCAATTAAATACCGGAAAACACTCATCTCTAATTCTAAAGTAATAATAGGGACTAAAAGAGTGACATAAGTTTGAACTAAATCAACCAATCCATATTCACTAGCAAGTAAATGCGAAGTATAAAGAGGCAATAAAAAATAAGAGATAAATTGAGTACAAACTCTTCCCATAAAAATAATAACAGTATTTTTAGCTAATTGTTTTTTCTTATCCATTTTTTATTCTCCTCCTTTCATAAACCTTAAAATAAAAACTGATTCCTAAAAATCCACCAATAGTATCAATGAAAACATCAAATATTTCCCCACTTCTACCTGAAATAAATAATTGATGAATTTCATCACTACAAGCATATAATAAAACAAATAATGTGGAAAAGAATACTTGTTTCCAAGAAAGAAAAGTAAATTCTTTGATAAAAGAAATAATGGAAATTCCAAAAAGAAAATAGATAAAACCATGAGCACTTTTTCGAACAACATAAACAAATTTATCAATATAAAACTCTTTTTCTTTACTTGTTAATTTTCTATGAAGAATAGATTCTGAAAAAACAATGATAACAGAATCACTATGTCTTGTAGAAGTTTTACCATTCTCTTCCGAAAATGAAAAAATAACAATCATAAAGAATAAAACAAATAATAATTTTACAAGTCTTCGAATCACACTACCACCTATACAAATATATCACATATAGAAAAAAAAAGCGAATTATAACCATCTCTAGTTTAACAATAACATGTAAATATTTATTCTATATCTATTATTGATAAAAAATATTTTTTATGTTAAACTAAACAAAAATAAAGTAAAAAAAAGGTGATAAATTTGAGAACAATGATATTTGGTGCATGTACAGATTTAGGCGTACATATTGATGGTGCAAACTTAGGACCAATACAAATAATGAATGATTTAAAAACTTTCTATCAGGGTGAAAGTCTATTATTTGAACAAGATAAAGATATTATTAAAAGCAGAAACTTATCAGATAGAAGAAAAAATGAATATGAAATAGATAATTTTAATTCAAATCTATATAAAAATATCATTGAAAAAATAAAAGAAGAGTATTTTCCAATTATGATAGGAGGAGATCATTCTGCATCTATTGCCTCTGCCTTAGCATCCGCAAAGGCCAATATCGATATTGGATGTATCTGGATTGATTCTCACACAAATTACAGTACTTTTTCATCAACAGTATCAGGAAATATTCATGATTTGGCTCTTGCTACAATCAATGGTTATGAAAATCAAGACTTAAGACATTATCACACAGGAAAAATTATTCAAGCATCTAAAACTGTTATTGTTGGAGCAAGAAGCATTGA
>CADBNY010000075.1 GCA_902796215.1 uncultured Erysipelotrichaceae bacterium
ATTAATTTGTCTTATTCTTGATAATAATATGTATAGGAAAAATAGACAGTTATCTAGCATATTTGTGGTATAATATAATTCAATTTGAAAGGAATACTTATGGTTGAAATAAAAGAAGATGAATTAAAAAAGCTAGAAAAGATTGGATGCGGAACGTTCGGAATAGTGTATAAAAAGGATGATAAATTTGCATATAAGATTTATTTTTCACCTATACATGTACGTATTGATGAATTTGATATTTTTTGTAATAATCCATCATTAAATCTTCCAAAAAAAAGGTTTCAAGATTAATTGAAGTTAGTAAAACTTTGCAATATTCAGGTGGAGTATTAGATACAATTAATGTAGATGGAGAATTTGGTGGTGTTGTTATCCCCTATTATTCTGGAAAAAGGCTTGATAATATGATGAATGTTAATTTGGACTTAAAAATAGAATTATCAAATCAATTAGTAAGAAATTGTAGAGAATTAAATAAAAATTTTATATATCCAACTGATTTGAAATTAAATAATATAATTATGGATGGAAATAGTGTACGTATTATTGATTTAGATGATGTTTCTACTTATGTATCTAGAGTACCTAATCCAATTCATAGAGTACTAAGTATTAAATCTTTGGCAAGCACAATAGAATGTTTTTTCAAAGAAAATACATATTTATATTTGCCTAGATGGATTAGTAATCAATTATTAAGAGAATCATGTGGAACAGCTAGGTATAAAGATATTGAAAACTATATTAAGAGAAAAAAAGAAAAAAGGAAGATTCTATTTGTTAATGATAAAAGCAATTTGATGAAGTTAAAGAAATAGTGAAAAATGGCTCATATAAAGTAGTTTTTGTTTTACCTGAAGAGTTTCAAGAAAATGATACTGATAAATATATGCTCATTATTGAAAGATATAGAAATAATGGAATAAATTTATATGATTTTACTGTAAAAGATAGTATTGATACTTATATAAGTGTTGAAGATGCTGAACATGAGGAATATCCTAAAATATATACAAAATAAATAAGGGGTTAATCTCTTTTCAGTGCTTTGTTATTAGTTTTTTTAGTGTCTTTTTCAAAGATTATTGGTATTTTTTACTTAATACTTTTATATCTATTATGTATTTATATATTTAAACGTTATTTTATGGTATATGTTCCTATGTTTGTATGCCAAGTATCTAATTTAAATATACTTTCCTTATAAATAAAAAAATGAATATTGATGAGTAAAGAAATTTAACAATTTTACAAAGAAGAATGACTAATGATTATTCTTTTTTTATATTATGATTAATCACTATAATTATTTTTAATATCGTTTATTTTCTTTTTACTTATTATTTTTTTTCTACTATAATCATTGTAGGAGGATGTTATGAGAAATTTTAATATTGATAGATTTAATGAGGAAATGAAAAGATTGGGAGGGCAACCGCTTAAATTAAAAAGGTGTACTTATCCAGAACCGAGAGTCCAAAATGGTATGTTAGTGGATGAATTTGGTAATCCAATTGGGACTAAAGGTGATATGTATACTAAAGTGATATTGGATAAGATTCTTCAAGAAGGATGTTTAGATCATATGCCAAGGCCGCATTATGAGGATTCTTATCCAAAAGCTAGTTATCATGATCAAAAAGTTTTCACAGAGAAAGGACAAGTTATTTCTGTCGGCGAAAATGAGACTGTTAAGATAAAAAATGATGGAGTAGAAATTTGGGTACCTGCCCATACAATCAGTGTTAATTCAGGAATTGAATGCATTTACAATTTGTCAGATGGAGAAAGTCCAATGTCTACACTTCGTCCTACTGCAGTCAAAAGTGCAATAGATGAAATTTTATGGATATATTTCTTAGAAAGTAATGACTTAGTAGAATTTGATAGGCTTTTAGGTATATGTACTTGGGAAAAAGATGGTAAAATTCATAACTGGTGGGAGAAATGGGCTTTAAGAGATGCTAATGGGAACTATATATTAAATGAAAAAGGACATCCTACAATAGGTGCTTGTTATGGAGAGACAGTAAGAAGAAGACATATGCTAGAGCGAGAAGTAATTGACCCGATAAGAAAGAATCCTGATAGTAGAAGACTTATTGTTTCAACATGGCAAATAGATGACTTTGATGAACCACATGGATTAAAACCTTGTGCTTTCCAAACAATTTGGAATGTAAGACATAGTTGGGATGGAAAAGATTATTTAGATATGACTTTAATTCAACGCTCAAGTGACTTCTGTACTGCTGGATGTATTAACCAAGTTCAATATGCGACTTTACTAATGATTGTTGCAAAAAAAGTTGGTATGCTACCTGGAACTTTTACTTGGAAACCTATTAATGTCCAGATTTATGATCGCCATATTGAGCCAGCTATTGAAATGTTGAATCGACAACCTATTACTTGTAGAGCTAATATTACTTTAAATCCTAATATTACTTCTTTTGATAAAATAACACATGATGATGTTACAATTGAAGATTATCCTAGAGAGCTTATTAAGAAAAAGAATCCTCAATTAAAATTCCAATTAGGTATTTAATATGCTTTAATAAAAAA
>CADBNY010000076.1 GCA_902796215.1 uncultured Erysipelotrichaceae bacterium
AATGGATAAGACACTAAAAATAATAAGAAAATAATAATAAAAATTAAAAGTAGGTGCAAAGTTTTTTTATTGACATATAAGGACTTTTATGTTATAATACGAGCCATAATTTAGAAGGGGATATTGAATATATGATTTATAATTTTAGAGACAAAGTAAAACAATCCTTATATGCGCAAGGCTATGAGAAAAAAGATATAAAATATGTATGGGTAAAAATATTATCGACAATAGCAAAAGATTACCAAGATTTTGACATAAGCTACGACACTAGTGGATTAGAAGGAGCATTAAGTCAGTATGTTGTAGAATGTAACATTTGTCCATCACAAGCATACGGTGGTGGAGATGGAATACATACAGAACGGGCATATGCTCCAGATAAAACTGAATATTATACATATGATAAAACAAAAGATATTTATATAAATAACGAAACAGGGAACGCCTTATTAGCATCTCTTCTTTTTGGAGGAGGAGGAAATGAAATTTCTTCATCTGTCATGCAAAAAACGATTAAAGATCTTTTTTGCACAGGTTTACCAGAAGAATATGATAAAAGCGATGTTATTATTGCAGATTGTAGCTTTCCTATAGACTATAGTCAAGGACCAGGTTATTCTACTATAAATTATAGTTTGGGATTTTATACTATAGAACTTAAAAATCCTGAAAAATATCTAAAACCTCAAACTAAGGCTCCACAATTAGTAAAATAAAATATATTATGCAAAAACTTCAATACTATTATTGTATTGAAGTTTTATATTATACTAAAAATAATTATTATCTTTCATTTTATTCAACTTATCATATATATTTTTTATATTTTTTTCATATCCTAAATCTTTAGGAATATAATACTTTTTATTTTTTAATTTATCTGGTAAATATTGTTGTACAACATAAGCACCAGGATAATCATGAGGATATAAATAATCAGGAGAATCTGGCTTTATATGTTTAGGAATACTTCCAACATTACCTTCTTCAATATCTTTTAAAGCTTGATCAAGAGCAATATGAGCAGTATTACTCTTAGGAGATAACGCCATCTCTACAACAATAGTACCAAGAGGAATTCTAGCTTCAGGAAATCCAACTCGATTAGCAGCATTAATAGCAGCATCAACTCTAGGACCAATGGCAGGATTAGCAAGACCAATATCTTCGTATGCAATAACACTAAGGCGCCTACAAATAGAATCTAAATCTCCCTCTATAATCAATCGTCCTAAATAATGAAGAGCAGCATCAACATCACTGCCACGAATCGATTTTTGTAATCCACTCAAAACATCATAATGACCTTCACCATTCTTATCAGAAAAAAACACTGGTCGATTATGAATATTTTTAATAGTTTCAGTTGTAATATTCTTATCATCAGTTGAATAGAAAGCTATTTCCAATAAATTATAGGCATATCTTAAATCATTTCCCGAAATTTTAGCAATAAACTCCAGAGTTTTATCATCTATGATAATACCCTCTAAATCAGGGTGTTTTATAGCTTTTTTAAGCCCTTTTAGAATATCTTTAGTATCTAATTCATGTAATTCAAATAATTGGCATCGACTACGAATAGCAGGATTAATAGAATGATAGGGATTTGATGTTGTCATCCCAATTAATATAATTCTTCCACTTTCTAACTGTGGCAATAAGATGTCCTGCTTATCCTTATTAAGACGATGTATCTCATCCATAATTAAAACAATATCACCATACATCTTAGCTTCCTCAATAACAACATCTAAATCCTTTTTAGAATGAATAGTCGCATTCAAAAAACGATAACGAAATCCTAATTCTTTTACTAAAGCATTCGCAATAGAAGTTTTACCAATACCAGGTTTACCATATAATATCATAGAAAATAATTTCTTATTTTTAATCAAATTTGTAAAAATTTTATTTTTCCCAATCAAATGGCTTTGTCCAAGAACTTCATTCAAAGAGTTAGGAGCTAACTTTAAAGCTAATGGTTCACTCATTTACATCACCAACATTATTTTATAAGATTTTCATATAAAAATCTACCATTAAAACTATTAATAATGTCATTTGAAAAATTATATAATATTCGGTATACTTAAAATAGGTGATTACATGAAAATAGAAGACGCAATTAAAGACTTTTTAAGTTACTGTATTTTTGAAAAAGGTCTATCAGACAAAACCATAACTTCTTATTCAAATGACTTAACTATTTACAATGAATTCTTAAAGAAAAAAAGAATTTTTAAAGTTCAAGACATTAAAAATAATGATATTCAAGAATTTTTGAAAGCCCGTAATAATGAACAAACATCAACAATTGCTCACAATTTAACAGTAATAAAAAACTTTCATGCATATCTATTTAGAGAAAATATTGTTAAAAGCAATGTGGCTGAATTTATTGAAAGACCAAAACTCAGAAAGAGTATTCCAAAGGCAATGAGTCTAGATGATATTGATTTACTACTAAACATCCCATTAAATACACCATTTGACTATCGTAATAAAGCTATGCTAGAATTAATGTATGGATGCGGTTTAAGAGTAAGTGAATTAATAAATTTAGAAATAAATGATATTGATATCCATAACTGTCTAATTCATATATATTTTGGAAAAGGCGGAAAAGAAAGAGAAGTACCTTTAGGAGAATATGCAATTTACTATTTAAAGCTTTATCTAGAACAAAGAGAGCTTTTACTAAAGAAAAAAGTATGTACAAAACTATTTCTAAATAATCATGGAACAGGAATAACTAGACAAGGTTTCTTTAAAATTTTAAAAGCCTTACTTTTTGAAAAAGGACTAAATCCAAACGTTTCTCCGCATACATTAAGACATAGTTTTGCAACACATTTAATAAATCGTGGTGCAGATCTTCGAAGCATTCAAGAAATGTTAGGACACTCTGATATTTCAACAACCAAAATATATACTCAAGTGAGTGATCAAAAAGTTATTGAAGACTATAATCAATACCATTTGCGAAGTAAGAAGGAGTAACACTTATGAAATTTAAAAGAATATTTTTAATGGTTTTAGATTCACTAGGAGTAGGGGAGACTAGTGATGCTGCAAACTTTGGAGATGCAGGAGCAAACACTTTAGGACATATAGCAGAAAAATATGATTTATTTATCCCAAATTTAAAAAAAATTGGTTTTTTAGATACAATAAATATGAGAGAAAATAAAGATGTAGAAGCATATTACACAATTGCAAAACCAATAAACGCTGGAAAAGATACTTTAAATGGTCATTATGAAATTGTAGGAATTAAAAATGATATTCCATTTAAAACTTTTAATCAAGGATTTACTTATGATGTTTTAGCAGGAATCGAAGAAGTAACAGGAAGAACAGTAATCGGAAATAAATGCTCTCATGATAATTCAATTATCCAAGAACTAGGAGAAAGGCAATATAATTATGGCTCTTTGATTATCTATACATCAGCTGATTCAGATTTACAAGTAGCAGCACATGAAGACTGTATCCCAATATCAAGTCTTTATGAATATTGTGAGAGAATTCGAGCATTAACACTTAAAGAGGATTGGAGAATTGCAAGAATAATTGCCAGACCATTCACAGGTACTCCAGGAAAATATAAATTAATGAATACCTCCCGAAGGGATTATGCAATAAAGCCACCAAAAAAGACCGTCCTAGATAGTTTAAATAAAGGGGATTACAGCGTAATTGGAATAGGAAAAATAAATGATATTTTTGATGGGCAAGGAATTAATAAGATGATTAAAGCAACCAATAACGCTGAAGCAATAAATAAATTTACAGATATTATTGATAAAAATTTTATTGGACTTTGCATGGTAAATTTAGCAGATTTTGATTCTTTGTATGGTCATATGAGAGATGTAGAAGGATATGCAAAAGCAATAGAAGAATTAGATGTTAATATTCCTATCATTATTAATAAATTAGAATTAGATGATTTATTGATTATTACGGCAGATCATGGAAATGATCCAACATTCCCAGGAAATGATCATACAAGAGAAAATGTTCCTGTCATCTTATATAGCAGAAATTTCAAACAACCAAAGCGTCTAGAACAATTTGATACTCTAGCAAATATAGGAGCCATAATAGCCGATAACTTTGATGTAGAAGAGACAGAAATAGGGAAGAGTATCCTGGAAGAATTAGAATAAAGAAAAAATAGGGCAATACCCTATTTTTTATATATACCAATATACTAAATACATATACCTACAAATATTTTATTCAATTTCAACAATACTTTCTTCAGATTTTATTTCATATTCATTATCAGTAATGATGCTCCCATCTTTTTCAAAACTCTGGCAAAAAGAAGTAGGGCAATCATTACATTTTTTTGTATGGCAAGAATCCCTTCCCTTTTTATCAGAACACTTCCCCTCTTTTTTATTCACAGCCCAACAATCTTTGTTAGTATAATTATATGCATTTTTACAATTCATAATAATTAATATCCTCCTTTTTTATTATTATGAATTAAAGAATAAATTTTATACAAATTTAAGGATGAATTTTAAAAGTTTTAAATGAAGAACAAACCCACCTAAAGTATTCTAAATCGCTTAAAATGCATCTCAAATATCACAACAATTATATTTAATATAATACTTAAATCAATTAAACAGAAGAATAGGGATTAACTCCTATAAATTGTTTTAGAATACATCTCAAATACTTAATAATATAATTATTATAAATTTATATATAAATTATATAAATTATATACATATAGATATCTCTAAATAAATTTCATTTTAAAAATTACAAATTTATGACTTTTTATTATAATAAATTTCATTTATATAATATTTATTACAAATTAAAATTTTAAATTACAATAATATTAAAGTAGAAGTAATATAATAAAAAGATATTATAATACAACTATATAATTATATTTTACGATATAGAAGTTAACATAATATCAATTATAGGAAGTAAGCATTTTTAAAAAGAATAAAGAAGAGAGCTAAATAATTAATAAAACTCTCTCACAATTTATACCTTTCTAGATTGAATTTCAGCAATCTTCTCAAAAACTTCTTTAGCGTTATCTTCGTTAATTTCTGTATAGCCTAATTCTTTTAAAGCTTGAATCTTTACTGTATTTAATTCCTGAGTACGAGATAATCTTTCCTCATTTTTCTGTTCAATATTTTGAACAAAACGCTTATGAGATTCTCCTAATTTATTCTTAGAAGCTCCCCCATTATTGTATAAAGTCATAGCACTAAACATAATGCTTTCAAAAACAAATTGTTTTTCCTTATTAAAGGTAAACTCCATTGGATCAACAAATCCTAAAGATTTTGCAATATAAGCTAAAATAAATTTTAATTCCTCATTTGTTTCCATTGATTGCAAAAAATAATGTAAATATGTATAACTAGTAAAAGCATTTTTTGTCTTATCATTTGCTAATTTTTCTTTTAATAAAGTAATAATATCAGAAAGCAATTCTTGTTCTTTTTTATTAAAACCTTTTAAATCAGCAATAATTTCTTTATTAGAAACATCTTTTACACCATCATTTAGTCTCTTCTCTACCTCAATAATGTAATCACCATTTATTTTTAAAGTGTTTAATTCCTTTATACTACTAATATTTAATAAACTTAATAATTTAGCTGATTTTTCTTTTGGCCAATTATTAAGATCTTCAATTCCTAAATAATTATATAACATCTGTCTAGATACACCAAGATATTTTGCTAGTCTTACTTTACTAATTCCTAGTTCAGTTAACACCGAGTTTAATTCTTTCATGATATCTACCCTCCTTATATAATTATATTTCTTTAACTGTAAAATATCAAGTGTAAATTGACACTTTTTTATTAAA
>CADBNY010000077.1 GCA_902796215.1 uncultured Erysipelotrichaceae bacterium
AAAAAGAACCAATACCTTAAGTAGTATTGGTTCTATAAAAATCTATTAAAACACATCAAATAGACCCATTACTACATAATCGGTTTAATAATAAGTCTAATAATAAATTTTGTTCTCTGATTATATATGTCATAGTCTATCCTCCATTAAAAATAAATATATACATAAAACACATACTTGTCAAGAATAAAATTATAATTCAAAATGTCTAGTTAAATTTTTTTGCAATACAAGTTTATTCTCATAAAAATCATATCGATTAGGATAATTTTTTCCTTTTATAGTCTCCAAATAGTCTTCATAATAACGAACAAGATAATATGGTATATTATCTCCATAATACTTTCGAAAATCTTGTAATGCAAATTCTGCAAAAAAGAATGGTCCATGATAATCTTCTTCTATTTCTGGAAATCTTTCTGCAAATTGCAGATTTAGTTTTTTTCGATTCATTAATTCTCTATGATAATTAATACAAAATTCATATTCTATAAGACCCGTTAGTAATGCTTCTTCATATTCTTTTCCAAAATAATAAATATCAACCAAAGATCTATCAGCATTAACCCACCAAAGATATCCTTTATCATTATAATATTTTATCCATTGAATACAATCACCTAATAGTTCATCATTTCCTCTTACTTTTTGCTCAAAATCAAAAAAACCTTTTTGTAATAAATTAGTCTTTTCAATCTCTTCTTCACTAAATTTTTTCTCAAGATAATACTTATTTTTTATTTTCCCTTTTTCTGTAATATAACTATATTGATCTATAATTTTATAATCAAACATCATATTTTTCACCTCTCTTATTAATTATTTGTTAATAACAAAAATATAAATAATAGCAAGTTTTTACTTGTTATTAACATTATATTAATATCAAATAAAAATGTCAACTTTTTTTTCAAAAAAAATCAAAAATAACAAAACTATTTTTGATTTCAATTTTACTCTTATAATACTAAACAACACACAAACAAAATATTCAAATTTACCTATATCTTTTTACACTCATTTCAATAGTATGCAGTTCACTATATTTAAATTCATAAATGATTCTTTTTCTGCTCAAAAAACTCACGTATTTTATTATTCTTATAAAAATTTGGAAACGATTTAAACAAACGAGAATAAAATATAGAATATTTTTTAAGAGAATCTAAAATTTCTCCTCGAATATAACTAGTGGAATCTTTTGAATTATATTTATTAATATCAACTTTTAATCGAGAAATAGTATATGTTGAAAAAACAAAATCTACAAAAAAGATAACAAACAAAATAGTACCACTAACAAAAATAGTAATATCAGACAACATAAATAAAATATAAAGTAAAAAAGGATGAATATATTGAATTATCAAAACTCCTAATATTCCAAAAGCAATTCCAGTTTCTAAAGAAATTCTTCCATTAAGATTAAATCTTCGAGAAGAATAATCCCACCATCGAAGTTTAAATATTTTTTCAAGAAAATAACTAGTAATATATTCTAAAATACAAGCAGAAACTAATCCAATAATAAATAAAGCAAAAAAATCACCCCTATATTTTTGAAAAAAATTAACAAATAACATACTACCAACACCAAAAATAGGTAAATATGGCCCAATAAAATATCCTCGACTAAAATTAAGTTTCTTTTCTGTGAAACTACAAGACGTAACCTCTATTAAATATCCTATAAACGAATATATAATGAACAAATCAACAATCAGACAAAAACAATAATACATATTTTCACACCCACTATCTTACTATATACATTATACACATAAAATGAAAAAATAGTAAATTAAAAAAAAAAGAAGAATGCTTCCCTTATTTCAAAAAATGACTAAGAAATAATAAATTTCAAAACACCAAAAGATAAAATCATCATAATAACACTAGCAAAAAAAATACCCAACATTGCTGCTAAAAAAGCCTTTTTTCGATCCATTTCTAAAACCGCCGCAATCAAGCATCCAGTCCACGCTCCTGTACCTGGTAAAGGTATCCCAACAAATAAAACAAGTCCCCAAAAACCAAATTTTTCAATTTGTTCTTTATGCTTTTCAACCTTTTTATCCAACCACTTCGCTATTTTAGAAAAATGCTTACTGCGTCGCATATAATCAATAATAGAAGTAATAAACCAAAGAATAAAAGGTACTGGAATAATATTTCCAACAACAGAAATGATATAGCTTCGAATAGGATCAAGTCCTAAAAAAGAAGCTGCTAATAACCCCCCTCTAAGTTCTAATATTGGCATCAAAGAAATAATAAATACAATAATCTCTTTCCCTAATGGAATACTTTGAATACCAGAAAACAAAGAAAGAAAAAATCCAACTAATTTTTCAACCATTTTTTTACTCCTAACTCTCTAATATTTCCATAATTGCTGGCACAACGTGTTTTTTGCGAGATACACATCCCTCGATAAATTCTCCTTCTTCCATCTGTTTTTGATAAGCTAAATCTATAATTCCAGAACCTTTTCGATTAAAAACAACATAACTACCATTTCGAATAATATCAGTAACGTATAAAGCTACTAGAACATAATTATTTGCATCCGCAACTCGATCTAATACATCAATATATTCATCCAGTTCTTTTGCAATCTCATCAAAATTCATGGTAAAGAATTGCCCAATTGCAAAATTCTTTTCATTAACAGTAAATAATTTATAATCATTATATAAAACATCTTCTTTACTCATTCCTACTAAAGAAGTTCCAGCCTTCAACAAATTCATCCCATATTCTTTATAATCAACACCAGCCATTTGTGATAATAAAGCCACTGCTTCTCTATCTCTATAAGTAGCTGTAGGACTTTTTAAAATCAATGTATCAGACAAGATACCCGAAAGAAGAATTCCTGCAATTTCCCTAGGAATCTCCATTTTTCTCTCTTGAAATAATAAATAGATAATTGTTGCTGTAGACCCAACAGACATATTACGAAAATTAATTGGGTTATTCGTCGTAATACTCCCTAAATTATGATGATCAATAATTTCAAGAATCTCTGCCTCATCAAGACCCTCCACACTTTGCAACTTTTCATTATGATCAACTAAAATAACTTTTTTTGGATCTTTTTCACTTAAATCGGTAATTTTTAAAAGACCTAACCCCCTATTCTTTTTATCAACAACAGGATAATTCGTATGTTTCAGTTTATTATTAGTATCAACAACATCAGAAATAAAATCTGTCTCCACAAATTTAACTGGATCTAAAAGACGAATAGTAGTTTTAACATAATTACTAAGATAAACCATTCTTGATACCTTATATGCAAAATAAGGAGTACGAATAATATTAACATGATTTTTTTTAGCAAGTTCAACATGCTCTTCTTTTATAAAAGAATCACCAGTTAAAATAATTAACTTAACACGAGACTCAATTGCATATTCAATCACACTATGTCTATCACCAACAATTAAAATATCATCAGAATGCAAAGCAACAGTAGACATAAAAGTTGTGCTTCGATAAGTGGCCATAATAATATTTCCAATAATCTCATCAGAAAAGCGACATATTTCTTCTCCACTTAAAACATTTATTAAATTATCATAAGAAGTATACAAATTTTCTGTATTTTCATTAATAATAAGAGAACTCAAATCTTTCAATGTAACTAGGCCTGAAAGAACCCCATTCTCTAGAACAATAGGAATTCCAGTTAAATTTTCTTGAATCATTGCTTGATAAGCATCATAAATACTAGCTGTATCCTTCAAAAAAAATCCCTTATGATAATTAACATCCCTAATTTGTAGCTTAACATCATTTAGATATTTGGGAGCTTTCACCCCAAAATAATTAAGAGCATAAGCGCTTTCTTTATTAATAGTTCCTAAAATTCTAGGTTCAGTTTTTTCCCCCAACATATTTTTAAAATAAGAAAGCCCAATAGCTGACATAACAGAATCAGTATCAGGTTTCTTATGCCCAAAGATTAATGTTTTTTTCATTCTTCTCACTTCTTTCCTATAAATTGTATCATATATATTAAAATTATATAAGTTCTTTTAATATAGCATCCATCTCTTCTTTTTCTTCACTAGAAGTCTCATGAAGTTCTTGTTCCTGATGAAACCATGCTGGTAAGTTTTCTTCTTGCTTAGATGCTTTTTTATCCTTCTCAGCTTTTTTATCTTTAGTTTTAACATAATTATTCAATTTTTTATGCTCTTTTTCAGTATACCTCATAGCATCTTCAACAGTTTCAATATTAAGTCTTTTCCATTGTCCTGCCAAAGTTTCAACAAAACTCTTTGTCAATTTTTCATCATTAACTTTTAAAGCATAGCTAATTAATACATTAACAACTCCTGGAACCAACTTCTGATCAATCAATAAGTTCTCAATTAATCTCTTATCTCGATCTGTAGGTTCTGCTCCTTTATACTTTGCTTTTAATAATTGATAAGGAGTAATATTTTCAAATGTGTAAACCATCTTAGCCCATTTTGAATTATCCCCCTTAGGTTTCTTTAAATATTCCGGTTGCTTATTATAAATTAAAGTAGGTAAGTTCCCATAATTATCAAATTGATAATAATCCCGACAACTTTTTCTTAATAAGTTTTTGTCAATAAAGCCTTTCTCGTTAATAGAATTACGAACCAATCCCTGCATATCCATAGCATCCAAATTATAAATATAACTTAAATTATTAATAAGTTCACGGGTCTCTTCATTAAAACATTTCGGATGAATTTGACTATCAGGAATACCAGATAAAATAAGATTAAAATCAATTCCTTTATTAATACTAATATTATTAGAATCTCTTCTTGTAATATCCTCTTCTATACCCATAATTGTTCCACGAACAGAAGTAAAAACATCATCAAACGAAGAAGTAATATCTTCAAAATCTTTTAAATTTATTCTAGGAATTTTAAAATAATTAAGAATTTTTTCATATTCTTTTTTTCCCAAATTATTATAAAGAACAACATTTAAAATAGGATGACTAAAAAATTCCCCTGGTGATATAGGAGAAAAAATCAAATAAACGTATTGATTAATATTATCTTTTTTCAAATATGTTTTTATCAAACCAACTGCTTCTAGCTTTTCACGAGCTATCAAAATGTCCTCTAATTTTAACTGCATAATAGACATTAAATGATGATGAGTCAAATCACTACTCATAACTTCTTGCTTATCTAAATCATCTAAAAATGTATTATACAAACTAACTGCTGCAAATCCAATAATTGGCTGATATAACATTGTAAGAATTTTTTTATCTTTATCTGTAATAATAGTCTTATTAATAACCGTATACGTATCTGCAGGTAAAACTGTAATATTTTTCATTTTTCTCCCCACCTAAAATTATCATATCATAAAAAGAAAAAAAAAGAAGAATTACTATAAATATAATCGAATAAAATCCATAATCATAGAAACTTGAATTCCAGTAAAATAAATAAAGGTAAAACTAATTAACAAAAATGGTCCAAAAGGAATTAAATTCCTATTCTTTTTTAGTAAAATAAATAAAGATACTGGTAAAGCAATTAAACTTCCTAAAAAGATAACAATAAGGCCCAAAAACGGATGAAGAAGAAGGCCAAAAACAAACATCATTTTAACATCTCCCCCACCAAGTGTTTCTTTTTTAAATAAATAATTTCCAAAAAGCATAATTCCATACATAACTAAAAACAAAAAAACTCCAGACAAGATAGCAACAAGGGAAGCTACAATACCACTACGAAGAGTAATAAGAATTAAAAAATAGCCCGTAAAAAAAATTAGCAATTCATCTGGAATAATAAAATAAGAAATATCTGAAACAGATATAATAATAAGCATTGAAACAATTCCCAAAGCAATCAACAAATTGTAAGAAAAACCAAAAACTAAATAACTAAGTGCAAATAAAATTCCAGTAAAAAGTTCCATATAAGTAGATAAATCGTCAATTCTTTCTCCACAATAACGACATCTCTTTTTTAAAAAAAAGAAAGATAAAACTGGCACCATATCAATCAATGACAAAGTATGATGACAGCTATCACAATGACTACGTCCTATTATAATTTTTTCTTTTTTAGGAAGTCTTTTTCCAACAACAGTAAAGAAAGAGCCCATAAATAAACCCAATACAAAAAAAAGAAAAAAATATGAAAACTTCATGAAATACCTCCTTATTGAACTTGACTATAAATAGAAAACATTGGTTGAATAATCGAAAGTAAAATAATACCAACTACAACAGCTAAAACACAAATTAAAAGAGGTTCAATCAAACTTTTCATCTGATCAATAACATTTTTATGAAGCATTTGAAAATGATTAGCAACTTTTTCCATCATAGCTCCAAGCTGTCCAGTTGTTTCTCCAGTAACAATCATTTCATAAGCAACAACAGGAACCGCCCATTGTCCTTTAAAAGCAGAGGAAATAGAATCTCCTCTTCCAAGATTTTCCAAGGTATTATTAATAATTTCTTTATATACTTCATTATTTGTAATTTTAGATAAAATTTCCATACTATCTGTGATAAAAACACCATGATTTAATAAAGATGCAAAAGTTTTTGTAAAATTAGCTATCTCATTATAAATGATAATATCTTTAAAAACTGGAAAATGCATTAAAATTACTTGAACTGCTTTTCTAAATGGTTGAACTTTCTTATACAACTGAATAAAAACAATAACAAAAATAGCAACACCTAAAATTAAATACAAATAATTTTTTTGAATAAATGAACTCATTTTAAGTATACTCAATGTTAAAAAAGGAAGTGTTGCCCCATTTTCTTCAAACATTGAAGAAAATTGAGGGACTAAATAAGTAAGCATAAAAATTAACACTCCAAATGCAATTGTTAAAACAACAATTGGATATGTCATAGCAGACTTCATTTGCTTTTTTGTTTGATTAATCGCTGTATAATAATCAGCCATATCATCTAAAACAGATGGTAAATCACCTGTCATTTCAGCAGTTTTAACCATATTAATTAAAAGTTTTGGATAAATTTTTCCTTGCATTAACATAGCATCAGATAAAACTTCACCTTTTAACAATTGATAAACCAATTGGAAAAAGCTCTTCTTTATTGCTGGTTTTCTAGATTGCTTTGCTAAAATACGAACAGATTCAGCTAAAGGTATACCAGCTTTTAAATAAGTAGATAACTGAGTAAGAGAAAAAGATAAATCCCCAGCATTAAAACCCCCACCTATAGAAATATCAATATCAAATTTAGATCTCTCTTTTACTTCTAGGACTTGATAATCTAAAGACTGTAAAAAATGTCGAACATCTTCTTCACTCTCTGCCTCAAATGTTCCATTTTCTTTTTTACCTACTCCGTTAATAATAGTATAGCGATATTGAAAAACTGGCCTTCTAATTTTTTCACGATGCTGGTTTGGATCAACATTATTATTAATAACACCTGTATTTTGATTTTGAACAGGATTTGAATTCACTGCTTGATTTTGAACACTATTAGAAGTTTCTTGTACTGGCAATGATCCTCTTTGTTGGGTAAACTTTTGTTTTAAACCTAGCATTTCAACATCCTCCTCTTCTACTCTAATCTATATTTTATTTTATCACAATCCTTTTCAAATTTAAATAGCAATTTCTAAAATTTACAACATAAAAAAGATTATGTCAAATGAAACAATTTTTACCTATTACATATAATTAAATAGAGGTGAAATATGTATCCATATTCAAATCCAAGCCTTATCACAAAAGGTGCTTCTTTATTAAAATCAATTAAATGGAGTTCCATCTTAGATGGAACAGGAAAAACACTTGGTGTTATTAATCAAGCAATCCCAGTCATGTACCAAATAAAACCCCTAATTAGTAATCTAAAAACAATTATGAAAATAAATAGTAGTTTAAATAATAATTCAGATACAAATATAAAAACAACAGAAAATAATATAAACGCAGTAGAAACAAATAAAAATTCGCCGATATTCTATATTGATTAGCAATTCACATTTTCTTTTCTTGATAATAATCTCTAATAAACTGTTCCCTATATTCCAAAATTGTATCATCCTTAATAGCTTTTCTTAAATCTTCAGTCAATCGAATCAAAAAACGAATATTATGAATAGATAATAATCTTTGACCAAAAGTTTCATCAGCACGAATCAAATGTCTAATATAAGCTTTTGTATAATTTCTACACGCATAACAATCACATTCATCTTCTAAAGATGTAAAGTCTTCTTTAAATTTAGCATTTTTAATATTACATTTTCCATGCATTGTATAAAAATGACCATGTCTAGCTAATCGAGTAGGAGAAACACAATCAAAAATATCAACTCCTCTAATTACATTTTCAATAATATCAATAGGATCCCCTACTCCCATCAAATAACGAACTTTATCAGTTGGCAAATACTTACAGGAATATTCAACTTGTAAATATTGAAGATCTTTTGGTTCCCCAACAGCAGTACCGCCAATACTATATCCATCAAACCCCATTTTAACTAGTTCTTCAACACAATGCTTTCTAAGATCTTCAAATTCTGCACCTTGAACAATCCCAAATAAAGACTGACGTTCGTTATTAAAAGTTTTCTTTCCTCTAGCTGCCCAACGAAGCGTTCTTTCTACGCTCTCTTCTACATATTCTCTAGTATGAGGGAACCCAACGCATTCATCAAAACTCATTGCAATATCACTGTCTAACTTATTTTGAATTTCAATAGATTTTTCTGGAGTAAGTAATAAAGAATCTCCATTATATATACTTTTAAAATGAACCCCTTCTTCTGTAATATCTTTAGGCTTTGCTAAAGAAAAAACTTGAAAGCCACCAGAATCCGTAAGAATTGGTCCGTCCCAATTCATAAATTTATGAAGTCCTCCAGCACGATTCACCACATCTTCTCCAGGCCGTAACCATAAATGATAAGTGTTGGCCAATATAATACCTGACTTGCATTCTTTTACTTCTTCTGGTGAAAGCGTTTTTACAGCAGCTTGTGTCCCCACTGGCATAAACATCGGAGTATCATAAGTTCCATGATTAGTTTCAATTTTTCCTAAACGAGCTTTTGTATTCTTTTCCTGTTTTAATAAAGTATATTTTATTTTCATAATAACCT
>CADBNY010000078.1 GCA_902796215.1 uncultured Erysipelotrichaceae bacterium
AAAAATAAGTGAGTATGGTGATAGTATGTATTTAAAAGGAATCGTAACAAGTGGATTTAAATCATTTGCAGATAAATTAGAATTAAAATTAGATGGAAAAACAACATGTATTGTTGGACCAAATGGTTCAGGAAAAAGTAATATAGTAGATGCTATTCGTTGGGTTTTAGGAGAACAATCAATAAAATCGCTTCGTGGTGAAGGGTCAATGTCTGATGTTATTTTTTCAGGATCAAAATCAAGAAGTCCTCTTAATGTTGCCAGTGTTGAATTAATTTTTGATAATACAGATCATTTTTTAAATATGCCATATACCGAAATATCAATAAAAAGAAAAGTATATCGAAGTGGAGAAAATGAATATTATTTAAATAATGAAAAATGTCGTCTAAAAGACATAACAAATTTATTAATGGATACTGGAATGGGCAAAGAATCATTTAATATTATTTCACAAGGTGAGGTTGAAAAAATATTAAGTAACTCATCATACGATAGAAGAATAATTTTTGAAGAAGCATCAGGAATTTTAAAATATAAAAAAAGAAAAGAAGAAGCTCTTCGCAAACTAGATAAAACTCATACAAATATTGATAGAGTAAATGATATTATTACCGAGTTAGAAAATCAAGTAGAACCACTAAAAGAACAAAGTAAAAAAGCAAGAGAATACTTAGAAAATAAAAAAGGTTTAGATAAATATGAAGTATCATTACTAGCATATGATATTGAAAATATGAATCATGAATTAGAAGTAGATAAACAAAAGAAAGAAAAAATAGATAAAGAAATAATAATACTTTCAAATGATACTAGTAAAAGTGATGCTATGAGTGAAGAAGATAATGTCCAAATAGAAAAACTAGAAAAAGAAGCAAGAGAATTAAATCAAAAGATTTTACAAGTAACAGAAGAAAAAGAAAAAATTGATGCTGAAAGGAAATTATTAAAAGAAAGAAGTAAAACAACAAAAGAAGAAGATCAAATCAAAGAAGAAATCAGAACCATAATTGAACAAAGAGAAAAAGCAAACGAAGTAATTAGTATAACAAAAGAAGAACTAAAAACAATAACAGAAGAATTTTCAAGAAAAGAACAAGAGTATTTAGATATAGAAAGACAACTACAAAATATAAAATTAAAGAAAAATATGTTGATGAACGATTATTCTAGTAATAATCAAGAACATATTTCAATAAGCCACAAAATAGAAAATTTAAAAGTAGAAATTGATCAAAATATAGATATGCCAAACTCTGTAAGAAAAGTATTGAATAACTCTTCTTTAACTGGAATTCATAATACAATTGGGAATATTTTAAAAACAGAAGATAAATATGTAAAAGCATTAAATACCGCCATTTCTTCTAATAAAAATTACATTATTACAAAAGATGAACAATCAGCAAAAAAAGCAGTAGAATTTTTAAAAGACAACCATTATGGAAGAGCAACTTTTTTTCCAATGGATGTAATAAAAGAAAGATATGTTGATTATGATTCTTTAAATATCTTAAAAAATAGTAGCGACTTCTTAGGCGTTTTAGCAGATTTAGTAACTTATAATAGAGAATATGAAACAATTATAAAAAATCAATTAGGAATTGTAATTGTCGCAACAAATATGGCCTCAGCCACAAGACTATCACATATGATAAAAGCAAAGTATAAAATAGTAACACTAGATGGAGATGTAGTAAATGTTGGAGGATCTATAACAGGTGGTTCTATATACAAAGGAAAAAGTACAATTCTTTTAAAACAAGAAATATCTCATTTAGAAGAAAAAGAAAAAGTATTAAGAGAAACAGAAGCAGAAATTCAAAAAGAATTATTAAAAAATAATGAAGAAAATAACAAAATAGAAGAAAAATCATTTGAACTTTCAAAAGAAAAAATATCTTTAAAAGAAAGATTAGAATCAAAGAAAACAGAATTAAAAGAAAGAGAAGAACAAATAAAGGAATTAACAAAAGAATTAGAGTCTCTTGAATCGATTAGCAATAATTCTATTAGTCAAAAAGAAGAAGAATTTATAAGGAAGTATCATGAAAAATCTGCAGAAAAAGAACAACTTGAATTAAAAATAAAAGCAATTAATAAAAAAATAATGGAATTAAAAGAAAGAATTGAACAAAATCAAGCAGATGAAAAAGTAAAATTAAGTAATCTTCGTAATTTAGAAAAAGAATCAAGAAATTTAGAAATAAATATAAATCGAATAGATGTAAAGCTAGATAACATGTTAGAAACACTAGGAACAGAATATGAACTAACATATGAAAGAGCAAAAAAAGAGTATATTTTGGATATTGAACCTGAAGAAGCAAGAAGTAAAGTAAATACCTATCGTGCTAATATAAAAAGAATTGGTATGGTTAATCTAGATTCAATAGAGGAATATGAAAAAGTAAATTCTAGATATGAGTTTTTAACAAATCAAAAAGAAGACTTACTTCATGCTGAAGAAACTTTATTGAATATAATGAATGAGATGGATGAAGTGATGAAAGAAGAATTTAAAACAACATTTAATCAAATTAAAGAAGAATTTCAAATAGTTTTTAAAGAATTATTTAAAGGCGGAAAAGCTGATTTACAATTAACGAATCCAGAAGATTTACTAACAACTGGAGTTGATATTATAGCATCTCCACCAGGTAAAAAATTAACAACTATTTCGCTTTTAAGTGGAGGAGAAAAAACTCTAACAGCAATTTCTTTATTATTTGCTATTTTAAATGTACGAGCAGTACCATTTTGTATATTTGATGAAGTAGAAGCAGCGCTTGATGAAGCAAATGTAGCAGGATTTGGTAAATATTTAAGTCATTATAAAAATAGAACTCAGTTCTTAATCATAACTCATAAGAAAAAAACAATGGAATATGCTAATACTTTATATGGAATTACAATGCAAGAATCAGGCGTTTCGAAATTAGTTAGTGTAAAATTAGAAAATCATGAAGAAATAATATAAAAAAGTCACATCGTTATTAGATGTGACTTTAAATTGCTCTCATAGAATCTTTATCTTTAAATGGATTTTTCTTATCAATATGATCAATAAATAAAATTCCATTTAAATGATCAATTTCATGTTGAAAGCAAACAGATAAATCTTCTCGAGCCCGAATACGTATTTTATTGCCATCCATATCATATGCTTCAACAGTAACTCTAGCATAACGAGGAACAATACCTTCAACTGGACGATTAACACTCAAACATCCTTCACCATCAGTAACATATATTTTTTCCATAGAATTACTGATAATTTTAGGATTAACTAATATATAAGTTTCAAACTCTTTTTCTTCATCATCTGGCCCAGTAAGTTCATAAACAACAACAAAAAATCTTTTTGCAACTCCAAGCTGAATAGCAGAAAGTCCCATACCAGGACGCAAATTATATTTTTCTGCTAATTCATCAATTTGACTATCATGAAGATATTGAATCATAGTATCAATTAATTTTTTATCATCTTTTGTTAAAGGAAAAACAACTTCCTTACTGATTTGTCTTAATTTCTTATCTTTTTCATCTAATATATCACATGTTTTTAACACTAGTACCACCTCAACTTCCTATATTTTAACAGAAAAAACATATTTTGAAAAGAAAAAAAGAACAAAGTTCTTTTAATTTCCCCATCTAGTACCAATAATAATAACAAGTAAGATAAATAAAACTAGGATAATAGCATAATTAGAACTATTATTATTTCCATATACAGGATAATAGTAAGATGGTTGAGGACAGCAAGAACCTCCATTACCATAATAATACATAAATAATCCTCCTTTACAAATCTAATATAAAGTATGTTAATTTACAATTTTTGTGAATTAAAATACCTATTTCTTAAAAAAAGAAACAAATTTATGATATATTTATAGTAAGAGGGGAAGTATAATGAGAAGAATAATAAAGTATTTAGACAAACCATTATTAATTGTAACAGTTCTATTATTTATAATAGGACTTATTATGGTTTTTTCAGCATCTAATGTTACAGCATATATGTCTCATGCAGTAAGCCCTTACAATTATTTTATAAAACAACTACTTTTTTTAATAACAGGATTAATTTTATTTTTTATTATGATTCAATTTAATACCAAGTCTTATGGAATGTTCTCATGGGGGCTATTAATAATTACGACGATTTCTTTAGTAATATTATTAATGATGGGGAGTGCCAAAAACCAAGCAGTAAGCTGGTTCGACTTAGGATTTATTAGTATCCAACCAAGTGAATTTATAAAAATAATTACAATTGTTTTTTTAGCACAGTATTATGAAAAAAACCAAAAAAAATTAAATAGTTGGGGAAAAAGTTTGTTTCCAATTGGAATTTGTGGAATAATTGCTGGTTTAATATTTATTCAACCAGATTTAGGAACTACAATCATCTATTCTGTAATTGTAGGGATAATTTTTCTATCTGTACCAATTTCCAAAGAAATAAAATACAAAACTTTATTTGCAATAGTAGGCCTAGTAGCATTCGGAGCCATTGCTTTAGTGGGAAGTGGAAAAGGTGTTTTACTAGAAAGACAAATGGAACGTTTTGACTTTTCAAATCCTTGTTCTAAAATACTAAGTACAGGAAATCAAGTATGCAATTGCTATATCGCAATAAATAATGGTGGATTAACTGGAGTTGGATTAGGAAATTCTACACAAAAATATTTATATTTACCAGAACCTTATACAGATTTTATATATGCTATAATTGTTGAAGAATTAGGAATAGTAACAGGAGTATTTATTATTCTATTATATATATTTATTTTATTTAGAATTTTAATGATAGGAAGAAAAAGTCCAAGTAATAGAGGAGCGGTACTTTGCTATGGAGTAGCTACTTATATCTTTTTACATATTGCTATAAATTTAATGGGAATTATGGGTATTATGCCCATGACAGGGGTACCTTTGCCATTTATGAGTTATGGAGGAAGTTTTACTATTTGTTTAATTGCAGCCTTAACAATAGTTCAAAGAGTTAGTGTAGAAAACGGAATATTAAATGAAAGAGTATAAGAAAAAAATATTAAAAGTAACAAGATATGGAACAAACTAGATAGAATAATACATTTGATAACGACAATGAATTATTTTAAGAAAGATACACAGGATGAAAAAAATAAAAGTGGAAAAGTTAGAAAACTTTTCTTTTTTTTTGAATAATAAAATAGGAGGTGATAATATAACATTTCAATATCGCTATCGAAAACAAATAATATTAGGAATAACAATTTTTATAATAATAATTAGTATTACAACAGTAGGAATTTATAAACTACAAACGAAAAAAAAGAATAAAAAAGCTGAAATAATTATTGAAAAAAAATCTTTTTCAAAAACAACAGAAAAAGAAGAAATAGAGAAACAATACAAAGTAGATATTAAAGGTCAAATTAATTCTCCTGGAATTTATTCACTGAATCAAAATTCTAGAGTAATAGATGTCATAGAATTAGCAGGAGGATTAACAGAAAATGCGGATACCTCTGTAATTAATTTAAGTAAAAAGGTTAACGATGAAATGGTAATTATTATCTATAGTAAAGAAGAAGTACAAGATTTCAAAAAAACAAAAGAAATAGAAAACGTAGTAGAAGAAAAATGTATTCAAAAAGATGAAAATTCACTGATAAATGATGCTTGTATAAATACTGAAAATAAAGTATCAAAAAAAATATCAATTAATTCTTCAACATTAGAAGAACTAATGACATTGCCAGGAATTGGTGAATCAAAAGCTAAAGATATTATTGAATATAGAGAAAAAAATGGCCCTTTTGAAAAAATAGAAGATTTAGCAAAAGTAAACGGAATAGGAGAAAATACACTTGCTCAAATTAAGGAAGATATTACTTTGTAACTATTTATTTTATATAGCATTTATCTTCTCTATATCTTTAACAATAATAAGGATAAATATTCCAAAACTTTCTAATTACAATGAAAATTCAAAAGTATTTACAGGAATCATTATTCAAATAATAGAAAAAGAAGATAAAATCATATACAAAATAAAAAACAAAGAAATAGTAATAGGAACTCTATATTTAAAAAATAAAGAAAAAATAGAAGTTCACTTAGGTGATAAAGTAAAAATTATAGGAACCTTTCAAAAACCTCAAAAAAACACAACAAAGAATCTCTTTAATTACCAAAAATATTGTAAAAGAAATAATATATTCTATGTAATAAATATTTATTCTTTAAAAGTAATTAAAAAAAATCATAATATTTACTATTTTATAAAACAAAAAGTAATAAATTATCTAAACAAAGATCCCTATTTAAATACTTTTCTTCTAGGAGAAAAATCTTATTTAAAAGAAGAAGTAAAAAGAAGCTATCAAGAAAATGGTATTAGTCATTTATTTGCTATTAGTGGAATGCACATTACTCTTTTAGCAACCATAATAGAAAAACTATCAAAGAAATATTTAAATGAAGAAAACATCTTTAAAGTAACATCTGTTTTTTTATTAGGATATCTAATGATAGTTGGATTATCACCATCTATATTAAGAGGTGTTCTATTTTATATTTTATTTTCGATAAATCGTATTTATTACTTATATATTTCTCCAAAAAATCTATTTCTTTTAGTATTATCAATATCAATTCTAATAAATCCAAATAATATCTGGGATACAGGATTTTTATATTCTTATAGTATTAGCTATGCTCTTATCATTAAATCAAAAGATTTATCAAATAAATCGTATTTTCATTCTCTATTAAAAATATCAATATTTTCACTAATAGTAAGTCTACCAATAACATTATATACTTTCTATCAAATAAATTTATTAAGTATTATATATAATTTAGTATTTGTTCCAATAATAAGTATTATTATATTTCCTTTTAGTTTATTAACAACCATTATAAAACCATTACTGCCAATTTATCATTTTATGATTAAAGCATTAGAAAGCATTTCCCTAGTATTAGAAAAAATAAAAATAGGAAAACTAATCTTAAAAAAAATTCCAACTATTTTTTACTATATTTATACAATACTAATTTTAATGTGGCTAAACAGAAGAAAAAGAAAGTACTTATACATATTATTAATATTTCTAATTATTCATTATATATATCCATATATAATAGTGAATAATTATATACATATAACAGATGTAGGACAAGGAGATAGTGCTCTACTACACATTAATAAGAAGATCATTCTAATAGATACAGGAGGAGAAGAAAAAAGCAAACTATCTTTTAATACATTAATACCATTTTTTAAAGCAGAAGGAATCTCTAAAATAAATTGGCTAATTTTAACACATGGAGATTTTGATCATATGGGAGAAGCTATTAATTTAGTAGAAAATTTTAAGGTAGGGAAAGTAATATTTAATTGTGGAGAATATAATGAATTAGAACAAGAGTTAATTAAAGTATTAAATAAAAAGAAGATTAAATATTACTCATGTATTAAAGAATTAAATGTTGATGATAATAAATTATATT
>CADBNY010000079.1 GCA_902796215.1 uncultured Erysipelotrichaceae bacterium
CAATATAACTTAGACCTACTCTATCATTTAGACTATATCCTTTTTCTAAGTAATAATCTTTTAATTCTGCAGGAATTCCTTGGGATGAGGTGGATACTGTTCCTAAAATACTTTTTAATGTTTCTCCATATGGATATACTCTTTCCCAATCTATTCTTGTATTAAATCCATTTAAAATGCTATTATTTTCAGATACATAAGCATATTCTTCATCAGTTGCATTCATCTTTATAATTTTTTCTTCATATGTATACCCTTTATTCATTAAATAGAATATGTAAGCTAGTTTTTTTTCTTCTTCACTATATTCTAACTTTTCAGTTGGAATTCTACCTAGCTTTAATTCATTTAATTCTGTTTGAGTCATTTTTCTTTGTTTTACTTTATCAATTTCTTTTTTTGTTACATATTTATCGCATTCTTCTTTATTGATTGCAAAAAAGTATTCTCTTTTACTTCTTTCTGTTAATCTACTATAATCAATATCAATATGTGGAGCTATTTTTTTTGCTGTTTCTATCATATCTTTAGAAGATGTATGTTTTTGTTTTTGGTAAACGATGTTTTTTAATGATTTATTATCTACTAAAATATTGTAATTTCTATCATAAATTCTTCCTCTAGGACTACTAGACCCTGATACGGTTGAATATGTTAGTTGATTTAGTTTTTTTGTATATTCTTTATTATCTATTACCATAACGTTTACCATTTTAATTCCTAAAACTGTAAATAGTATGGTAATTATAATAAAAAATACAATAAATCTTCTATTGGTTACTTTTTCATAATTGATATTTTTTTTCTTTTTATATCTTTTCATCTATTTTATCTCCTATTAATATTTTATCACATATTTTTATACTTCATTCATATATTTTTCTGAGGTGTTTATTATTTATATAAAATTAATTGAAAAGTATATTCATCTTCTTACTCCAGATCTAATTAAAAATTATGCTAATTCTATGAATATTTTGATTGATGAGGATGAAGTAAATATTTTATACGATTTTATTTTAGAGCATTATAAAGAACTACTAGAAGATGAGAATACAATCTATTCTTTAAAGGGACTAATTCGAGATGATTTATTTGATCAGATTTTTATTCTATATACAGAAAATAAAACTAAATTTCTTTAGTTTTTATTTTTTCGATTAAGTCTTTATCAAAGATTTTATTTTTAATCATTTCTATCTCATATTTATATGGGGCATATTCTCTATCGACATATGGTGTTTCTAGTATTTTGGGAATACTTTCTAGTTTTTCATTGTAAATAATTTTTATTAATTTATCAAAACCTATTGTTCCAAACCCTATATTTTCATGTCTATCTTTATGACTATTTAAAGCATTTTTAGAATCATTTATGTGAATACAACCTATTTTTTCTAATCCTATCATTTCATCAAACTTATTTAAAAATGCATCAAAGTCTTCTAGGTCATATCCAGCATCATTTAAATGACATGTGTCTAGACAAACTCCCATGTATTTTTTTTCTTCTACTTTATCTAAAATTGCTTTTATTTCTTCTAGTTTTGATCCTACTTCTGTTCCTTTTCCTGCCATTGTTTCAAGAAGAATTGTGACATTATTATCTTTTACCTTACTAAAGATTAAATTCAATCCTTTACTGATATTTTCTATTCCTTTTTCTATGCCAATTCCTACATGACTTCCTGGATGAAGAACCATATATTTGATTCCTAGTTCATTAATTCGTTCTAGTTCTGCTACTAAAAAGTTTACTGAAAAATCAAACTTCTCTTCATTACATAAATTAACAATATATGGGGCATGAACAATAATTTTATCATTATCTATTCCCAATTCTTTCATTTTTTGTTTGGCTTTTTCTGTCAATGTTTCATCTATTTGACTTCTTGTAGTATTTTGTGGAGCTCCTGTATAAAACATGAAAGTAGTTGCTCCATAACTTAATGCTTCTTCTAAGCTTCCTAATATTTGTGTATTTTTATTAAACCCAACATGACTTCCTATTAATAACATTTTTATCACCTACTTCATTATATCAATCTTTCAAACAAATAAAAAGACTTCAAATTGAAGTCTTTCGCTTTTTTGTTATCCTTTCAAAGAACATAAATCGTTTCTTGCAGCATTAATGCCTGTTCCAGAACTGATACCATTAAATGACCTTCCTGACATCTTAACTGAACTTCTGCCAATGTTTTCTTCTGATTCAAAATCACTAGTAGCTGCTTTTAATTCACCAATACCATGTGTACCATCAACCATAATAATTGCATATTTATATTTTATATTATTATTCTCGACATATTTTCCGATTCTTATAACTCCTCTTACATCAGCGTTTGCAAATGAAGATTTTCCACCTTGATCCATTAAATCTTTTCCTGAGTCTTGACTAGAATCAAAGTAATAATAATAGTTTTTAGGGCTACTACTAGATGCTCCTGCTGTCAAGGTAGAAATTTCTTTTTTAGTACATGATGCACTATTCTCACAGCAAACTAAATCATCTGAAACAACAGCTGTTTTAATTGCATTAATGTATTGTTTTGCAGTATCAGCATACGTATCCCTTCTAGTATTTCTTATTAATCTTTGAACAGCTGGGATTGCTACTAACATTAAAATTCCCATGATTGTAATAACAGCAAGTAATTCAATTAAGGTAAATCCTTTTTGATTCATTTTTTTCATATTTTCTTTTCTCTCCTTCTATTTTTCTTATATTTCAATATTAGCACGATAAATTTTTCATTACAATATTTTTTTCAACATTTTACGATATTTTACATTTTATGAATAATAGTCATCTATTCCATTTGAACATAGAGTTGTTCCTGATAAATCTCCATATCCCACTTTAGGTTTATTTGCATTTAATATTATTTTTGATTCTTCTTTATTGTTATTTAGTCCTAAATTACTAGTAATTGGGACTATATCGTTTTCTTTTATTTTCTTTATTTCTTCACTATCTATTACATTCATTCCAAATTGTCCATCATCTGTTATTTCTACTAATTTTATATAGTATTTATATCTTTGTCCTACTCTTGTGTATATAATAAAAGATTCATATGGATCGTATATTCCATCATTTGGACCTTTTCCTATATCATTGTTGTCATTTAAGTAATTTAGTGTAAATATGATGCAATGATTCTCTGTTGGATTTTTAATTTTGTAATTGCTTTTTGTTTTTACTTTTGCTTTTTCTATTATACTTTGGGCATCACTTTTTATTACATTTAAACGACTATTATTTAAAATACCTGTAATATTTGGTATTGTTACAGCCATTAATATTCCTAAAACTGTAATCATTGCTAGTAATTCAATTAGGGTAAATCCTTTATTACTTTTCATAACACTACCTACTTTCTATTTCATTATAGCAAAACCAAAGCATTAAAAAAACTATTTTATTATTTTTTTTAAATTTTCTAATTCAAATCTAGAAGTTAATGTATATTCATCTTCTTTAAAAATACTATCATAACGAAATAAGCTAAAGCCTTTATAATTTTTTAAATTTCTTGATAGTAGTACTTCTTTCATAATAATATCATTATTTTCTATCCATTCTTTTCTTCCTTCTTTAGCATAATGATCTTCTTTTCCTACTTTATAAAAAGCTAAGGCAACCAGTAAATCTACATCTTTTGTTTTTAAAAGGCTTTCCCATTCTTTAATAACTTTAGTGTATGCTTTGGTACTGTTATAAAATCCATAATATATTTGTGGCATAATAAAATCTAGATAAATATCATTACTCATCCATTTTTTGACATCAGCATAATTTTTTTCATAATTATTTTCAATATTTCCATCTGGTGATATACCAAATTTTACATTTTTCTTTTTGCATTCTTTATGTACTTTTTCAATCATTTGATTGATTACTTTTAAATGATATTCTTGAAGAGTTATATTTTCTTGTTCCTTTATTTTTTCATAATCTTTGATATCAATTTCATTATCTGGGTAAAAATAGTCATCAAATAGTATTCCATCTACTTTATAGTTTAATACTTCTTTTACTCCTTCTATTATCATATCTTCTACTTCTTTTTTTGATGGATTCCAGTAAATTCCATTTTTAATATATACTGTGTCGGTATTTAAATATTGATAAGCCGGTGATTTCTCTGTAATTGTTTCTATTTTTTCTGTTGTTCTTATTCGATATGGATTTATCCAAGCAACTACTTTTATATCTTTTTTATGAGATTCTTCTATAAAATATTTTAAAACATCATAAGGCTTTTTTCCTTCTTCTTTGCTTACATAAATACTATAGGGAAATATCTTAGAATCATATATAGCATCACAATTTGCTCTTACTTGAAGAATAATGGTATTTATTTTTAAATTGTTTATATTATCAATCATTTTGTTAATATTTTCTTTAGACTCTTCTATATTATCTTTTTTTACATATTCTTGTAATTCTATATAACTTATAAAGACTCCTTTTATTTCTTCTTCTGCTACTATTTTTTCTTTTTTATTCATAAGAACGCTTGCTAATAAGAAAAGAGCTATTGCTAATTTTTTCATATTTATCACCTTTTTTTATTATATAAAGGGGTCTATACGAAATATGTCATTTTATCTTATCTTTTTCAATTATATACAAATTTTTATCTTTATAAAAAGCATAGAATATTTCTTTAGTATTTGTATTTTGATTTTTTAATTCATTTTCTAACCATTCTTCTGTCTTATTAATTTCTTTTAGTGTTTCTTTATCTAATACTCCATCTAATATGAGTGGTAA
>CADBNY010000080.1 GCA_902796215.1 uncultured Erysipelotrichaceae bacterium
TATTTGGACAAGGTAGTTTAGAATGTAGTGGTTTATCAAAATTGTATTTTGCTAATTTAGATATAAAAGTTTATACTTATTGTCTTAATGATATTTTTATTAAAGAAAAGACCAATAAAATTCTTTTATCTTATTTAGAAAAAGATACTTCTATATTGGATACTATTAATAATAAATTTGGATATATGGGAGTTTATCAAAATATTATGGAGTTTCGTTCTAGAGAGGATGATTCTTCTGATGAAGGCCTTGTTATGTATCAATGTCGTGGAGATAATATGAATGATATTTATTTTGCTCCAATTGGTACTTTACCTCAAAATGATTTCTGTACTTATAAAGATGATGACTTTGGTTTTATTTTTGAAGTTGTTGATGAAAGCGTTGAGGATTTTAATTCTCAGGGAGAGAAGGAAGTCTTTTTTGAAGATTTGAATTATATTTATCAAGTTGATAAGTATAAGAGTGATTATCTTTTTGCTACTGCTCCTGAGGTGAGGGGAAAGGCAGCAGTTAAGATTCCTTTGAAAACAGCTGTTTATAGTGGTATCTTGACAATGGAACAAGTTGAAAAAAAGACAAATATTTTTGAAAAAGTTTCTAAAGAAAATAATGTTCAATAATGTATATTAAAATTCATTGATTTACATATATATAATAATAATAGTAAAATAATAGAAATAGGAGGCGGCTATGTTAGAATTAAAATCAATTAGTAAAATATATCAGACTGAAGGTTTTAAACAAAAAGCATTAGATAAAGTTAGTGTTAATTTTCGTAAGAGCGAATTTGTATCTATTTTGGGGCCAAGTGGTTCTGGTAAAACAACTTTATTAAATATTATTGGTGGACTAGATCATTATGATTCTGGGGATTTAATTATAAATGAAACAAGTACAAAAAAGTATAATGATCGTGACTGGGATACTTATCGTAATCACCGAGTTGGTTTTGTTTTTCAAAGTTATAATTTAATTTATCATCAGACTGTTTTAGCAAATGTTGAACTTGCTTTAACTTTATCTGGTGTTCCAAAAAAGGAAAGAATTAGAAGAGCTAAAAAAGCTCTTACTAGAGTTGGCTTAAAAGATCATATGAATAAAAGACCATCTCAATTATCTGGTGGTCAAATGCAGAGAGTTGCGATTGCAAGAGCGTTGGTTAATGATCCAGAAATACTACTTGCAGATGAACCAACAGGAGCACTTGATACAGCAACATCAAAACAAGTTATGGATTTATTAAAAGAAATTGCACAAGACAAATTAGTTATTATGGTTACTCATAATCCAGAACTTGCAGAAGAGTATTCTACTCGTATTGTAAAGTTAAAAGATGGTAAGATTATTCATGATACAAATCCTTATGATGGAGGAGTTGATACGGAACTTGATTTGATTGAGAGTGAAAAGAAAACAAAAAAAACATCGATGAATTATAGGACAGCTATTTCACTTTCAATGAATAATTTAATGACTAAGAAGGGAAGAACTTTTTTAACTGCTTTTGCGGGTAGTATTGGTATTATTGGTATTGCACTAATTTTATCTTTATCTCATGGAATTAATAAATTTATTGAAAAAACTGAAGAAGAAACTTTAAGTTCTTATCCATTGCAAATTCAAAAAGAATCGGTTGATATGTCTACAATGTTACAAACTTTATCTGGTAATCGTAAGACAAAAGAATATAAAGATAATAAAATTCACTCTGTTAACATCATGGGAGATATGATGGAGACTATGTCAAAAGAAGTAAAAAAAAATAATATGAGTGATTTTAAAAAGTATTTGGAAAACAATAAAAAAATATCAAAATATACTTCTGATATTCAGTATGCTTATAATGTTCAATTAAATTTATATAAAACAAATACTGATAAAATTGTTCGTACAAATCCAACAACTGTTTTAGATACTTTAGGAATGGGAACTAGTGGTATGTCTAGTGTATATAGTACATTTTTATCTAGTAATGATGTTTTTTTTGAAATGATTGATAATCAAGAGTTATTAGAACAACAATATAATTTAGTAGCCGGCAATTGGCCAAAAAATTATAATGAGATGGTTTTAATTGTTGGTAAAAATAAAACTATTTCTGATTATACTTTATATAGTTTAGGAGTATTAGATCAGGATGAATTAAAACAGAAATTTGGAGATATGACTAGTGGTAAAAAAATAGCTTTTGAAGATACTAGTTATGAAATTGATGATTTATTAGATTTATCTTTTAAACTTGTTTTAAATACCGATTACTATGAAAAACATAATGGGTTATGGATTAATCAACAAGAAAATGAAGAATATATGAAAAATATATTGAGTAATGCTGAAGAAGTAAAAATTGTTGGTATTATCGAAAATGATGAAGAAGCTATTTCAAGTAATCAAGGTTATGGAATGGTTGGATATACTCACCAATTAATGGAGCATTTAATTGAAAAAACAAATGATACTGAGATTGTTAAAAATCAATTAGATAATAAAGAAATTAATGTTTTTACGGGTAGTGAATTCTCATCTAATAGTGGTTTTAATATGGAAGATTTATCTATGGAACAAATGATGGCATTGCAAAATATGTCTCAAGATGAAATGGCTACTTATATGAAAAATTATTCTGAAAGTATGACTTCATCTTATGAAGAAAATATGAGAAGATTAGGAATTGCAGAATTATCTAATCCAGATACAATTAGTATTTATCCTAAGGATTTTGATTCTAAAGAAGAAATTGTAAAAATTATTGATCGGTATAATAAAAAGAAAAAAGAAGCCGATAAGATTAAATATACAGATGTTGTTGGTATCATGATGAGTAGTGTATCTACTATTGTTAATGTTATTAGTAGTGTTTTGATTGCTTTTGTTGCGATAAGTTTAATTGTATCTAGTATCATGATTGCAATCATTACTTATATTTCTGTAATGGAGAGAACAAAAGAAATTGGTATTTTAAGAGCTATTGGTGCTAGTAAGAAAGATATTTCTAGAGTCTTTAATGCAGAAACTTTAATTGAGGGATTATGTGCTGGGGTGTTAGGAATAGGCGTTACATTAGTTTTAAATATTCCAATTAATATTATTATAAAGAAAATGATTAATATTAATCATATATCTATTCTTCCTCTTAATGGAGCTGTTGTTTTAATATTAATTAGTGTAATATTAACTGTAATTGCTGGATTTATTCCTGCTAAAATAGCTTCAAAAAAGGATGCTGTTGAGGCTCTTAGAAGTGAATAATTATTTTTATTATTCAGTATTATTATTTTCTTGATTTTTTTTAAAGATTATTTATAGTATGGAAATACTTATTATTTAAATAGTAAAAAATCCTTCAAAATATTTGAAGGGTTTTATTAACTTATTTAGCTTGCTTTTAGTTTGTTCTTATTATGATTTGATAAACTTATTATATAGTTTTTGTGCTTGACTATTTTGTTTGCTTGTTTTATGATTATAAATGCTTAATAGAGAAGGAAGTGAATATATGATAAAGTTATTCCGCTATTTTACTAAGAAAGATTATTGTATTCTCTTTTTTGTTGTTTCTTTAGTTATTTTTTCTGTATTTTTAGATTTACGTACTCCAGAATATATGAGTAAAATTACAAGACTTGTGCAAACGGATGATTCAACGATGAAAGAGATTTTGATTACAGGTGGACATATGTTATTATGTGCGGTATTATCTCTTGCTTGTACGATTTGTGTTGGATTTTTTACATCATTACTTTCTGCACGTTTTTCGCGAACTATCCGAAGAAAAATATTTGAAAAAGTAGAAAGCTTTGGTCTTCAAGAAATAAAGAAATTTTCTACGAGTAGTTTAATTACTCGAACTACTAATGATGTTACACAAATAGAATCATTGATTGCAATGGGATTACAGTTATTGATTAAGTCACCCGTTATGGCTGTTTGGGCTCTTTTGAAAATAATTGGTAAAAGTGGTGAACTTAGTTTAGTTACTTTTACAGGTGTTATTATTATTGTTGTTACTAATTTAATTATTATTAGTATTGTTTCACCTCGCTTTGCAAGAATTCAGAAGTTAACTGATCAATTAAATGGAGTTACAAGAGAAAATTTAACTGGTATTCGTGTTGTTCATGCTTTTAATGCAGAAAAATTTATGCAGAAACGTTTTAATAATGTTAATGAAGAATTAAGTGGGATTCATTTGAAAATTACTCGAACTTTTGCTTTGATGGATCCTGTTATGAATTTTGTTATGCATTTTCAGCATTTGGGTATTTATGTTATAGGAGCCTATTTAATTATTAATAGTAGTTTAATGAATAAAATTACAATGTTTAGTAATATGGTAGTTTTTTCTAGTTATGGTATTCAAGTTATTATTTCATTTTTGATGTTAACATTTATTTTTATGATATTTCCTAGGGCAAAAGTATCTGCTAATCGTATTAATGAAGTATTAGATGAAGAAGTTAGTATTAAAGATGGTAATTTTGCTGGAGATGTTTCAGAAGTTGGGACTGTTGAATTTGATAATGTTAGTTTTAAATATCCTGATGCAGATGAATATTTATTAAAAAATATTTCTTTTAAAGTAAATAAAGGAGAAACAATTGCTTTTATTGGTTCTACAGGTTCTGGTAAATCTAGTTTAATTAATTTGGTTCCTAGATTATATGATGTAACTGATGGTGTTGTTTATGTTGATGGAGTTAACGTAAAAGACTATTGTTTAAAAGATTTAAATAATAAAATTGGATATGTCCCACAGAAAGCTTTTATGTTTAATGGAACTGTTTATGATAATGTTAGTTATGGTGATAATGGAAAAGAAAAAGTTACTTTAAAAAAAGTGAAAGAAGCTGTTAAAATAGCTCAGGGAAAAGATTTTGTTGAAAAAATGGATCAAAAGTATAATTCTCACATTGCTCGTGGTGGAACAAATGTAAGTGGTGGTCAAAAACAAAGATTATCTATCGCTAGAGCTATTGCTAGAGATCCTGAAATTTATATTTTTGATGATTCTTTTAGCGCACTAGATTATCAAACAGATGCAAAACTTCGCCATGAGTTAAAGAAATATACTAATAATTCTACTTGCATGATTGTAGCTCAAAGGATTGGTACAATTATGAATGCTGATAAAATTGTTGTATTGGATAAGGGTGAATGTGTAGGGTTAGGAACACATGAAGAATTATTAAAGAATTGTGATGTATATCGTGAGATTGCCTTTTCTCAATTAAGTGAGGAGGAATTAAAAAATGCATAGACAAAGAGAAAAAGAAACGGTAAAAGATTTGAAGGGTACTTTTATTCGTTTATTTAAAAATTTAGATCAATGGCGTTATATGATGATTTTATCTATTCTTTTAGCGCTATTTGCTGCTATATTATCAACAGTTGCTCCAAACAAATTAGCTGATGTGGCGGATATAATTGGGGATGGAATTAAGCCTAGAACTGAAAAATTAGAAGAAATATCTAAACAAATTTATCAAAATATTTCAATTCATTCTTCTATGTCACAAGATAATTCTTTTAATATGAATAATGTTAATGAAGAAATATTGAAAAGTTATTTAAATGATTTTACTATTGATGGCGTATTAATTACTGTCGAAGATCAAATTAATTTTATAAACTGTTTTAAAGATGTTGATTCGTCTTTATCAAATGAAGATTTATTTAATAAAATGCAGAAATTGCCTAAGTCTATTCAGACTTTAATTGATGCAAAAATTGATTTGAAAAAATTGAAATATCATACTATTTTTTTAGCAATTTTATATTTTTTAAATTCTATTTTTGGATATTTAGAAGGATTTATTATGGCTTATGTTGGTATTGGTTATTCTAAAAAATTAAGACGAGAAATTAGTGAAAAGATTAATCGATTGCCTCTTAAATATTTTGATAATCATGAAACGGGTGATATTTTATCTAGAGTTACGAATGATGTTGATACTATTGGTATTAATATGAGTGATAGTATTACGTCATTAGTTGCTAATTTGACTTTGTTTTTAGGGTCTATAATTATGATGTTCATTACAAATTGGATTATGGCTTTAACTGCTATATTTGCTAGTGTATTTGGTTTTGGTTTTTCTTTCTTTTTGTTAAAGAGAAGTCAGAAGTACTTTGTTCAAAGACAAAAAGAACTTGGAGATTTGAATGGACATATTGAAGAAATTTATTCTGGTCATAATGTTGTTAAAGCTTATAATGGTGAAGAAAATGCTTTAGAAGAATTTGATCGTATTAATAATAATCTTTATAACTGTAATCGTAAGAGTCAATTTTTATCTGGAATTATGCAACCAATTATGCATTTTATTGGTAATTTTGGATATGTTGCAGTTTGTGTTGTAGGTGCTTTACTTGTTATGAATCGAATGACAACTTTTGGAGTAATTGTTGCATTTATGATTTATATTCGTTTATTTACTAATCCATTATCAAGAATTGCCCAGAATATGACTATTATGCAATCTATAGCTGCAGCAGCTGAACGAGTTTTTGAATTTATGGATGAAGAGGAAATGATTGCTGAAAAGATTACTAAATCCATTGATATAAAAAAGGCTCAAGGTAATATTGAATTTCAACATGTACAATTTGGATATGATGCTAATAAGTTAATTATTAAAGATTTTAATGCTTCTGTAAAAGCAGGTGAAAAAATTGCAATTGTTGGACCAACTGGTGCTGGAAAAACAACTATGGTTAATTTGTTGATGAAATTTTATGATATTCAAGGTGGAGATATTTTAATTGATGGAGTTTCAATTAAAGAATTATCGAGAGAAAATATTCATAAACTATTTGTTATGGTTTTACAAGATACTTGGTTATTTGATGGTACCATTAGAGAAAATTTGAGGTTTAATCATAAAAAACTTACTGATGAGGAAGTTTGGAAATTGTGTGAAGCTGTAGGTATTGATCATTTTATTAAAACTTTACCTGGTGGTTTAGATTCTGATGTTAGCGATAATGAGGTAATTTCATCAGGACAAAAGCAGTTACTTACTATTGCTAGAGGTATGGTAGAAGATGCACCTTTCTTGATTTTAGATGAGGCTACTTCTAATGTTGATACTAGAACTGAAGAGTTAGTTCAAAAAGCTATGGATAAATTAACACAAGGTAGAACGTCTTTTATTATTGCACATAGGCTTTCTACTATTAAAAATGCGGATTTAATTTTAGTTATGAATGAGGGAAACATTGTAGAGCAGGGTACTCATGAGAATTTGTTGAAGAAAAAAGGATTTTATGCGAAATTGTATAATTCTCAATTTCAAAAGTAATTTCTTTTTTTTTGGAGTTATGATAAAATAATGGAAAAGGAGGAATATATATATGGCTAAATACTGTACTAGTTGTGGTTCGCAAATAGAAGAAAATGCAAAGTTTTGTCAAAATTGTGGAAGTCCACAAGATGATAATGAATTTGTTAATTATGGAAATAGCAAGAGTACTAATGTAACTGGTTCTGTTAATAATGGGACTGGATCAAGATCAAAAATTGCAGCAGGATTACTTGGTGTTTTTCTTGGTGGTTGGGGAATTCATAATTTTTATTTAGGATATACGACTAAGGGAGTTATTCAAATTGTTGTTACAATTATTACTTGTGGTATTGGAGCAATATGGGGATTTATTGAAGGAATTTTAATTCTTGTTGGA
>CADBNY010000081.1 GCA_902796215.1 uncultured Erysipelotrichaceae bacterium
ATTATTCATACTATTACTCCTTTGTAGATAGAATTGATAAGAATGCTTCTTGTGGTACTTCTACACTACCTATTTGTTTCATTCTTTTCTTACCTTCTTTTTGTTTTTCTAATAATTTTTTCTTTCTGGTTATGTCTCCACCATAACACTTAGCTAAAACATCTTTTCTTAATGCTCTTACTGTTTCACGAGATATTATGTGCTGACCTATAGCTGCTTGAATCGGAACCTCAAATAATTGTCTAGGAATTATTTCTTTTAATTTTTCACATACTACTTTACCTCTTTGATAGGCAAAGTCTTTATGGACAATAACTGATAGGGCATCTACTACTTCTCCATTTAGTAAAATATCCATTTTTACTAAATTGCTTTCCTTATATCCTATTAGTTCATAATCAAAAGATGCATAACCTTTTGTATAGGACTTTAATTTATCAAAGAAATCATATACAATTTCTGATAATGGTAATTCATAATTGATTGTTACTCTTTCTGTATCAATATAATCAATATTTATAAATGTTCCTCTTTTATCCTGACATAATTCCATTAATGGTCCTATATATGTACTAGGTGTAAAAATACTACATTTTACATATGGTTCATAGGTCTTTGAAATTAATTCTCTTTTAGGCATTTTACTTGGTGAATCTATTTCTATTTTTGTTTTATCGGTTAGTTCTACTTCGTAGACAACAGATGGAGATGTCGCAATTAAGTTAATGCCAAATTCTCTTTCAATTCTTTCTTCTATAATTTCCATATGTAGTAATCCTAAGAAACCGCATCGAAAACCAAAACCTAGTGCTTTTGATGTTTCTGGTTCAAAGATTAATGCTGCATCATTTAATTTTAATTTATTTAAAGCTTCTCTTAAGTCTTCAAATTTGTTTGATTCAATTGGATATAATCCACAATATACAGTTGATTTCATTGGTTTATATCCAGGTAATTTTTCTGCTGCCTGGTTATTTTCTAGGGTAATCGTGTCTCCAACATGGACATCACTAATGCTTTTAATTGATGCATATAAATATCCTACTTCTCCGGCTGTTAATGATTTTATTTCTTTTTCCTTTGGAGTATTAATTGATAAGCCAACAACATCATAAGTAGCGTTTGTTTCCATCATTTTGATAATGTCTCCTACGGATACTTTTCCATCTACTACTCTAATAGATGTAATAACACCTCTATATGAATCAAATAGACTATCAAAAATTAATGCTTTTAAAGGCTTATTTTCTTTTCCTTGTGGAGATGGAATGATTTCAATAATTTTATCTAATAATTCACTAACTCCTTCTCCTGTTTTTGCACTTGTTAAAACAATATCTTTTTTATCAAAGCCTATATTTTCTAGTTCTGTTATAACTTTATTTGGATTTGCTGATGGTAGATCTATCTTATTAATAACAGGAATTACTTTTAAATTGTTATCAAGAGCTAGATATAAATTTGCTAGAGTTTGGGCTTCTACTCCTTGGGTTGCATCAACAACTAAAATAGCTCCTTCACAAGCTGCTAGACTTCTTGATACTTCATATGAAAAATCTACGTGCCCTGGTGTATCTATTAAGTTAAGAATATATTCTTTATTATCTTTTTTATAATTTAGAGTAACAGCATTCAACTTAATTGTAATACCTCTTTCTCTTTCTAAATCCATGGAATCTAGCATTTGATTTTTTAATTCTCTTTTGTCTATAGATCCTGTCAGTTCTAGTATTCTGTCTGCAAGAGTACTTTTTCCATGATCAATATGAGCTATAATACAAAAATTACGAATATTATCTTGCTTCATATATCTTCCTCCGATGTATATGATATCATATAATGAAATATTTTTCCAATTATGTTTACTATTGTAAAAGGTGATTAGAATTTATGTAAACTAATCACCTTTTTTATTTTATTGTACTACTATCAAAATATAATACTGAGTTGTATATCTTAAATATATAAGTAATCGTTGATGCTTTTTCTTTATAATTCTCTATATCAATAGGGTTTTGTTTTATCATATCTTCTGTTTGATTTGGTTTTGTTTCTATTAATATAGTATGGGCAGGATCTTTATAAATATATATTGTATATGTTTCCCCCTCTTTTTGAGTATCTGTATAAATAGCTTTTTCTTCCAATCTATAAGTTCCATCTGGTTCTTTATATGCTGCTGTTAAATCTGCATAATATGGTTCTATTAATTCTTTTGATGGTTCAGCTTCTTCTAATCCATCAAAAACAGTGTTAAATCCATCATCTTTTTCTGAATAAGTCATTATTCCTACATTTTGTCCATTAATACGGAAACTAAATGGATAGGTAATTACTATGTCGTTTGAATATGTTACATTCCCACCAAAGAATCTTTGCATATATGTTTTTATTTTTGAAGATGATATGTTATATATTTTTCTTCCTTTTTGATCTTTTTCTTCTGTTGCAACAAAATCTTCTACTTGAGCAAATTGTAAGGCATAATAGAATCTTTCTTTATTTTGGAATGAAGATAAATTAACATTACTTTCTGTTAAAAATTTATCATTTCTTTTTCCGTTTGTTCCATATTTTACATAATCATATAGAATTTTGACATTCTCATCTTCTAAGCTTAATGGAGTACTTACTTCTGGTTTTTCTTTTACTTCTTTTTTTCCAAAGATTTTGTTACTGATAAGAAAAACAGATATACCACATATAAGAGCTATTATTATAGCAATAATAAGACCTAAGCTATTACTTTTATTCTTTTTCTGCTTTTTATCTTCTATTTCATCACCGATTTTGAAATCCATGACAGTCACCTCTACTCTATAATCATTTTAACAAAAGTATACAAAAAAGAAAATATTATTTTTGATATTTTCTTTTATTTTGGTAACATTTGTACAATACTTGTATTTTTAAAATCAATCTTTTTAATTAATTCTTCTAATATTTTCAATTTCATGCTTTTTATTTTATCAATTCTATCTGAAATAATACTTCCATATTTCAAAATATCATCATATAAATTGTTTACTGTAGCATCAATATTGTCTATCATACGTATTTCATTGGCAATCCAAACTTTTTTTATACGATTGAACGAGCTTTCTGTTATTGATAAATTACTTATTTCGTCTTTGATTTCTTCTTCTAATTTATCAGGTTCTTTTGTAGATGCCATTAAATAGAATACTCTAAAATCTTCTAGATTCTCCCATTCTGTATGAATTCCATTTACTATTTTTTCATTTCTTACTCGTTCTCTAAATTCTGATGATGCTCCAAAAAGAATTGTTGTTAATATATTTAAATATAAATCTAATTCTACTGAATCTAGTTTTAAATTCTTTGTTGGTATTTTTAATCCATATGCTAATTTCGGTATTTCAATATTGGAAGTAATCTCTGTTTTTGATTTTTTTATTTCATCTTTTTCTTCTACTTGTTCTATTTCTGGAAGTTGTTCTTTTTTCTTATAATCTAGTTTTTTCTTTATAATTTCTACTGCTTTTTCTTTATTAAAGTTTCCCACGATTAAAATGAACATATTATTTGGTATATAAAAATTACTATAGCAGTTATATAAATCTTCTTTGGTAATTTTATTAATTTCTTCTACTGTTCCAGCAATATCAATTCTTCGTGGATGTTTGTGAAAAATATTTTTTCTTAATTCCATTTCTAGTTTTATATCTGGCATATCTTCATACATATTTATTTCTTCAGTAATAATTCCTTTTTCTTTATTGACGTTACTATCAGTATAATAAGGATCATTTACAAAACTAATTAAATATTCTAAATTTTCTTCAAACTTTTTATTTCCATAGCAAATATATTGCGTATTATCAAAGGATGTAGATGCATTACAGCCTGTTCCACTTTTTGAAAAGAAAGTGAAAGGATCTTCTCCAGATTCTTGCTCAAACATTTTATGTTCTAAGAAGTGAGCAATTCCTAGAGGAAGTTTATGAGAGATTTGTTTTTCATCTTTGAATTCTATTACCTCACTCCCAAATCTCGTCGCAAAGCTAATAAAATAATTTTTCTTATTGTCATATGGTAACATGTAAATTTCTAAGCCATTATCTAAGGTTTCTACATAGTAATTCATGTCTAAACCACTTAAATTAATTGTCTTCATTTTTGACCCCCTCTAATAAAAACACTGTATCCATTGTAATCTTTTTACATACTTTTGTAATATCTTGTTTCTTTACTTTGTTCATTTTTTCTGATCTTTCTTTAATAGAATCTAATCCTAATATTTCTTCAAACAAATATTCACTAATGATTGCATTTTCATTTTCTTCTATGGCTTCTAATGAAGTATGGTAGAATTCTTTGGCTATTTCTATATCTTCATTAGTAAAGTGTCCTTTTTTCATTTCATTTAAATTTTTAGTAATTAAATCTACTGTTTTATTAAAGTTATTTTTATCAATTCCAGCTGTTATTACTAATAAATTATCTAATTTATTAATTAAAGAATAAACTGTGTAGCATAATGAGTTTTTTTCTCGTACATCTTTGAATAATTTTGAATCACTACCTCCACCAAATATTAAGTTTGCTAAAACTAATGAATAATTTCTTTCATAATCTGTCATTTTACTAATTGGACAAGCAATTGCTAATTTTGATTGAGTATTATCAATTGTTTCTTTGGCAAACAAACGTCTTTTACGAGGTTTTTTTGCATTTAGATAGTATGATTCTTTTTCCTTCTTTATCTTTTTGAACTTAAAATATTTTTTTATTAAAGATGTCATTTCTTTATTATCAAAATCTCCTACTACAAAAATATCTACATAATCATTATTTATCATATTTTGGTATGTTTCATATAAATTATTTTCTGTAATTTTTTCTAAGTCTTCTAAATATCCTGTCATTCTGTAAGATACTGGGCTAGTTTTGTCATAAGCTTCAGCCATTCTCATTATACTGTAGTGAGTAGCATCTTCTTTGATACTGCTTAGCGCTACAACGGTATTATATTTAGCAAGATCCATTTTGTCTTTTTGAAAAGATTTTTCTTCTACGTCTGGATGAAAAATTATTTCACTTAAAAATTCTATAGATTGCTCAACATTACCTTTTTCTGTATGATCATCGGTTAGTGTTTGAAGTATGAAACTAGTAAATATATAGTTTCCAATTCTTTGATTACTTGTTCCTATTTCAGCAGAATATAAATCTTCAGCTTTTATAGTTAAATTTCTTTTACTATTATACTTTTCTGTTGATTGTAAAAGAACATCTGTTAAAACTGCTCTTTTAGTAATTTCTTCTTTTTGAATTGGAGTATGAAAGATTACTTTTACTGTTATTGTTTTAAATTTATCTGTATTAATTAAATGTAGTCCAAAGGAACCTAAATCTTTTTTTGTATATTTCATTTTTTCACCTCTTGTTTTAGTATACCCTTTTTTTCTTTTTATATAATGGATTCTAAGGCCATTTCTATCATATTATCTAGAGAAGTTTGTCTTTCTTCACTTGTTAAGTTTCTTTTATCATATAAGGAATCAACAACGGTCATTAAGCATGATGCTTCTTTTTCTAGTTTTTTTGCTATATAAAAAAGTCCAAAAGCTTCCATTTCAACACCTAAAAATTCTTTATCTGGATAGTTTTTGCGGAATTTATCTTTATCATCACAATACAAGTCAAACACATCGCTTGTAATCGTTTTTCCATACTTTAGCTCTATATTTCTTTCTTTTGCTTTATTAATGATTTTTCTATTTAATTCATAAGATGATTGAATAAAATCAATGTCTACTCCATCTAGTAGCTCATCAAAATAGCTTTTGCAGTAAGCTCCACTTGATAAAATAACATCTAATATTTTTATATTCTCATTAAATGATCCACAAGTTCCAATACGAATAATTTGTTCAACATTATAGAATTTATATAATTCGTAGGAATAAATTCCAATACTTGGAATACCCATTCCTGATGCAAAAACAGTGACTCTTTTGCCTTTATATGTTCCAGTGTAACCAAACATATTTCGAACTGTATTAATCAATTTCGCATCTTCTAAATAATTTTCTGCAATATATTTTGCTCTTAGGGGATCTCCAGGCATTAATACTACTGGAGCAATATCTTCTAATTTACTTTCAATGTGTGGTGTCGCCATAAATCTTTACCTTCTTTCCTA
>CADBNY010000082.1 GCA_902796215.1 uncultured Erysipelotrichaceae bacterium
AACAATATTATTTATTAGAAATATTTCTTTTTATTTTAAAAACATAGCATCTCCAAAAGAAAAGAAACGATATTTTTCTTCAACTGCTACCTTATAAGCGTTTAATATATTTTCCTTACCAGCAAAAGCACTAACAAGCATTATTAAAGTCGATTTTGGCAAATGAAAATTCGTTATCAATGCATCAATTCCTTTAAAATTAAAACCTGGATAAATAAAGATATTAGTCCATCCAGAATATTCTCCAAATTGATCATGATCTCTTCGAATTGTCTCCAAAGTACGAGCTGTTGTTGTCCCAACAGCAATAATACGATTCCCTCTTTTCTTTGTTTCATTTAACAATTCAGCAACTTCTTTTTTCATAGAATAAAATTCAGTATGCATCTCATGCTCTTCCACATTAGAAACTGAAACAGGTCGAAAAGTACCAAGACCAACATGAAGAGTAATATAACAAACATTGACTCCTTTATCTTCAATTCTTTTTAATAATTCTTTTGTAAAATGAAGCCCTGCTGTTGGAGCAGCAGCACTACCTATTTCCCTTGCATAAACTGTTTGATATCTAGATTGATCTTTTAATTTTTCATGAATATAAGGAGGAAGTGGCATAGTACCTAAAGTTTCCAATATTTCAAGTAATATTCCATTATATATTAATTTGAAATGTCGAATACCCTCATCTAATTCTTTAATACATTCTGCCTTTAATTTACCTTCTCCAAAGCAAACAATCGTACCTACTTTTATTCTTCTCGCAGGTTTAACCAAACACTCCCAATTATCCTTATCAATATTCTTTAATAAAAGTATCTCAATAACAGCACCAGTATCTTCTTTAACCCCAATAAGTCTAGCGGGTAAAACCTTAGAATCATTTAAAACTAAAGTATCACCTTTATCAAGATAATCTATAATGTTATAAAATTTTTTATGTTCAACATCACCTGTTTTTTTATCAAGAACCAATAATCTAGACTCATCTCTTTTCTCTAAAGGAGTCTGTGCAATTAACTCTTCAGGCAGAACATAATCAAAATCATCTGTCGTCATAATACCTCCTCATGTTAATTTAATATTACTTTATAATATTATATTATAAAATAAGCAAATAATATAATTATTATCAGTTAAAAGAAAGATAAAAAAATTTTATAGATATAATTAACACAATCATCCTTTTACAAACACTTTACCAACTATATTATTATTAAAATCTTATACTTCATCAACACTCATATGAAAATTAGCAGCAAAATTAGCCAAACCAGAGCTATTATATCACATCCAATAAAAAAAAACTACTTTAAAAGTAGTTATTTTAATTTAACAGCTGTACCATAAGCAATAATTTCAGCAGCTCCCTGCATAACTGCAGAAGAACCAAATCTTATTCCAACAATTGCATCAGCACCTAATTCGGTAGCTTCATCAATCATTCTTTTTTGTGCTAAAAATCTAGCTTCATTTAACATTTCAGTATAACCTTTGATTTCACCACCAACAATTGTCTTCATACCAGCCATAAAATCTCTACCAATATTTTTTGACTGTACAACTGTACCCTTAACAATACCTAGGCTTTCTTTTACTTCTTTCCCATGTACTGTATCAGTAGTAACTAAAATCATATAAATCTCCTTTCTATCTATTTTTTCTCTATTCCTAAAATTTCATAGGCTTTATCAGTAACCACTCTACCTCTAGCAGTTCTTTTTAATAAACCAATTTGTAATAAATATGGTTCATAAACATCTTCAATAGTAGTAACTTCTTCGCCTATAGAACTACTAAGAGCTTCTATTCCAACAGGTCCACCATTAAATTTATTAATAATTGCAAGTAACAATTCTCTATCCGTAGCATCAAGCCCTATCTTATCAACCTTTAATCTATCTAAAGCTTCTTTAGTAACTTCCAAATTAATTATATCAAATTCTTTGACCATTGCAAAATCTCTAACTCTTTTAAATAATCTATTAGCAATTCTAGGAGTCCCCCTACTTCTAGTAGCAAGTTCTAAAGCAGCATCATCATTAATAGGCATTTCAAGAACTCTAGAAGTCCTTTTAATAATATCACTTAATTCATCAATAGAATAAAATTGTAATTTACTAATAATACCAAATCTATCCCTTAAAGGAGAAGATAAGTCCCCTGCTCTAGTAGTTGCTCCAACAAGAGTAAATGGAGGTAAATCTATTTTTATATTACGACTATTTCCCTCACTACCGACAATAATATCCAGTGAAAAGTCTTCCATAGCAGGATATAAAATCTCCTCAATATATCTTGGCATTCGATGTATTTCATCAATAAACAAAACATCTCCTGGCTCTAAAGAAGATAAAATGGCTGCCAAATCTCCACTTTTCTCAATACTAGGTCCACTTGCTGTTTTAATATTAGTTCCTAATTCATGAGCAATAATAAAAGCAAGCGTTGTTTTACCAAGTCCAGGAGGACCATATAATAAAACATGATCCAAGGCTTCTTTTCTTATTTTAGCAGCTTGTACAAACACCTTAATATTTTCTTTTACATCATTTTGACCAACGTACTCATCTATTGTTTCAGGTCGAATTGTATTATCCAATGTATTATCATCAAATAATTTATAATTCTTTACAATACTCTCATCCATAAAAAATCACCTCAAATTATAATTCGCAAAAAATAAATTTATCGAAGTAATAATTTCAAAGCATCTTTTACTTGGTCCTCAATAGATAAAGACGTATCTACCCTGGCAAGAACCGGTTTCAATTCTTTTTCTTTATATCCTAATCCTATTAAAACTTCTTTTAATTCATTTTCGTTATTAACTTCATCATCAGAAATACCAACACCAATAAATTCCAATTTACCTTTCAAATCTAAAATAATTTGTTTGGCAAGTTTATCTCCAATCTTAGGAAACTTCTTTAAATATAAAATATTTTCCCTTTCTATCGCATCCATTATTCCGTCAATAGATCCTACAGCCAAAATAGGCAAAGCCATTTTACAACCAAGCCCTTTAACACTAATTAACTTCAAAAACAACTCTTTCTCTTCTATTGTCTTAAACCCATATAAAAAATGCCCATCTTCTTGTATTTGTTGATACACAAACATCTTATATTCAACACCAATTTCAAAAGAATATGGATTCGATACATATATCAAATACCCAACTCCATTATTTTCTAATGTTATAGAATTATTTTTAATACCAGTCACAATACCTTTTATATAATCGTACATCTTATCACCTAAAATTCATTATAAACTAAAAAAACAATATAATCAAACAACAATAATAGAAATTTATTTCAAAAAGATTTCTTATTAAAAAAATAGGTTTCCCTATTTAAAAATTCTTTTAATATATTGTTTTGCTTGAATAAATCTATTCTGTAATGATTCTTTAAATTTTGGAACAATAGAAGGCAATATAAAAATAACAAGCCAAAAGCAATCATAATAATTACCTGTCAAAAAGGCATGAACTCCAAAATAAATAACAATTAATGCTAAAAATATCATACAAATCACAATAACTAAATTAGCAAAATCATTAAATTTTCTTTTTCCTTGAAAATCAATATTTTTCTTTTTAATAATTAAATCTGCTTTTTCCTGAAAGCGATGATACCTTTCTAATAATTCATCAATAGATGCAATTTTATCACTAGATTTATAAATATCTTCACGATAAAGAATTGAAAAATCATCTTGAATGCTTAAGTCTACATTTTTATAATTATCAATATCTAAATCTATTGCAAACTCATCTGCAAATATTTTTAATATTCTATTTCGACATTTTATAGAAATAAAACTCGATTCATTAATATAGACTTTTAATTCTTTATTTATTTTTTGAAGCTTTTCTATATCACTCATATAGCACCCCTTTTTCTATTTTTCTTTTAAATTACAATAAACATCTTGAACATCATCTAAATCTTCTAATGTTTCAACTAATTTTAAAACTTTTTCTTCTCCTTCAGAATCTAGCTCAACTTCCATAGTAGGAATATAAGTAAGTTCACACTCTAAAAATTCTTTTACTCCTGCTTCCTCTAATGAATCACGTACTTCTGTAAAAGATGATTGATCTGTAGAAATAACATAATTATTATCTATTTTTTCAAAATCAAGTGCGCCTGCATCTAATGCTACCATCATCATTTCTTCCTCGTCATAATCACTTGGAATAATAATAGATCCACGTCTTTCAAACATATAACTAACAGATCCATCTGTGCCAAGATTACCCCCAGCTTTTGTAAAAGTACTTCTTACTTGAGAAGCTGTACGATTACGATTATCTGTCAAACAATCAACCATAAAGGCAACGCCACCATGTCCATATCCTTCATACCTTACTGTTTCATAATTTGCTCCATCAGTACCACCAGATGCCTTTTCAATTGCCTTTTGAATATTATCTTTAGGCATATTTTGAGCTTTTGCTTTATCAACAGCTAAACGTAGGGCTGCATTTTGTTGAGGATCAGGGCTTCCCCCTTTAACAGCAACCATAATTTCTTTTGCTAATTTTTGAAAAACTTTTCCACGTTGTTGATCTAATAAACCTTTTTTTCTATGAATTGTAGCCCATTTAGAATGTCCACTCATCTTATTACCTCCTCTTCATTTACGTAATCTATAATATCATATTAACAAAAAAAATGAAATGAAAACTTATCAGTTTTATTGTATAATAAATTTGGTGATTACATGTATATAAAAGTAAATAATAAAAAAATAAAAATATTAGAATACACAAAGTTAAAAGATAGATTTAAATCTTTAAAATTTGTTTTGGACAAAATTGATTATGGTATTAAATTTCCTAAAAGACATTTAATTAGTACATACTTTTTCTGTCAAAAAGTAGATATCTGCATCACAAATAAAGATAATATAATTATAAAATTATATGAAAATATAAAATCAGAAAAGAAAAAAATATTTTTAAAATCATACAATATATACTATTTACCATTAAATACATGCAAATATTTAAAAATAGGTGAAACTTTAATACCAAAAGAAAAGTAAATGAAACATCTACTTTTCTTATTTTTTCATATCTTTATAAATTAAAGTCTTTTCAATAACCATTTTAACACTTTGCTCATTAAATGGTTTTTCCAACATATCAACAATTTCATAAGTAAAGGCACGATCTATTGTTTCTTTAGAAGAGTCCCCTGAAATAATAGAAACAGGCATTTTTTTAAACAAATTATTACTTTTCATAAATTCTAATACAGCAAAGCCATCTACTTTAGGCATATTTAAATCTAAAAGAATCGTCTCAATAAAATCATTATCTTGATTTGCCTTTATAATACGTATTGCTTCTTCACCGTCTTCAGCTGTCCCAACATTATATTCACTGTTAAATATTCTTTTTACAAAATTCCGAATAATATTAGAATCATCAACAACAAGGATAGTCTTTTTATCATAAACATAATTTGCATCCACTTCTATAAATTTACTAGACTCATCACTATCATCAGAACTCATATAATCTTGAATTAAAAGAATAGCACTATTTGTTTCATTAATCAAATCATTAATATGAGTAGAAATATAATAATAATCTCCTGCTTTACTTTTTTGCTCATGTTCTAAAGCAATATTAGCTAAAGTAGTAAACCCAAAATTCTTGGCATCATTTTTCATCGAATGAACATAAATTGCATAATTAGCCATATCCTTTTTCTCTAAAAGTTCAATTAACTTTGTTATTTTAGAATGAATTCCTACCAAGAATTCATTTATTGTCTCATTATAAGTCTCAGCATCCCCAAAAAGTTCTAAACTTCTAGGAATATCTACCCCATGTTCTTCTAAAAACTTAATATTCTTCATAATTCACCTCTATCATAAATGAATTATATAATAAAAAAAAACAAATTACAACGAATTTAAAAATAAATATCAATAATTCGCATAATTTATTTTCTAATCTTTAAATTCAAAATAAAAATCTAATATTCTTACCTGATCTCCCGGTTCTGCTCCCATCTTTATTAATTCATCATCAATTCCCATGCGACGCAATTTTTTAGCAAATCTATAAACAGCTTCTTCACTAGAAAACTTAGTCATTTTAAATATTCGCTCCACTTCATCCCCGTGAATAGCCCATAAACCTTCTTCTTCTTTTGAAATTGTAAAAGGTTTCTCTTTCTTAAACTTATAAAGAACATGACTTTCTATTTGAGTATCATCATATAATGGATTAATTGGAATTTCATCTAATAAATCAGAAAGATAGTCAATTACTGGTTGAAGTCCTTTATTACAAGCTGCGCTAACTTCAAATATTTTACAATCTACTTTTTTAGAAAAAACTTCTAAATTTTCTTTAGCATTTGGTAAATCCATCTTATTGGCAATAACAATCATTGGTTTTTTGATTAGCTTTTCATTAAATTCTTTTAATTCCTTATTAATTAAAACAAAATCTTCATAAGGATCTCTCATCTCACTACCACTCATATCAATAACATGAGCTAAAACCCTTGTTCTTTCAATATGACGTAGGAACTTATCACCCAATCCCTCACCTTTGCTAGCTCCTTCAATCAACCCTGGAAGATCTGCCATAACAAAACTTTTCCCATTAGTTGATTTAACAACTCCTAAATTTGGATTTAAAGTTGTAAAATGATATGCCGCTATTTTTGGTTTAGATTTAGAAACGCAAGAAATGATAGTACTCTTTCCAACACTTGGAAGGCCTACCAATCCAACATCAGCAAGCATTTTTACTTCTACTTTTAGATTTTTTCTTTCCCCTTCTTCTCCATTTTCTGAATAATCAGGAGCCGTATTTGCTTGAGTCTTAAAGGCTGTATTTCCTCGTCCTCCACGTCCACCTTTTGCAATAATTTCTTTTTGATTTTTATGAGATAAATCAGCAACAACAAGCCCAGTATCTAAATCAGTTACTACCGTACCCAAAGGAACTCGAACAATTAAAGGATCAGCGCCTCTGCCATGTTGATTCTTGCCTTTCCCATTTTCACCATTATCACCTTTTATAATTTTTTTATAACGTAAATCTAACAATGTATGGAGTCCTTCATCTACCTGAAAGATAACATCTGCACCATGGCCACCATTGCCACCATAAGGTCCTCCCATCGCAACATATTTTTCACGACGAAAGGCAGTACAACCGTCTCCACCTTTTCCAGCTTCA
>CADBNY010000083.1 GCA_902796215.1 uncultured Erysipelotrichaceae bacterium
GATGAAAATAGTGATAAAAAACCTTTTTGTATAGTATTACCACCACCAAATGTAACGGGAGTATTACATCTGGGACACGCCTGGGATGTTACTCTTCAAGATATAATAATTCGTTATAAAAAGATGGAAGGATTTGATGTTCTTTGGCTACCTGGAATGGATCATGCAGCTATCGCAACAGAAGCTAAAGTTGTTAAAAGATTAAAAGATAAAGGAATAGATAAATATGAATATGGTAGAGAAAAATTCTTAGAAGCTTGTTGGGATTGGACTCATGAACATGGAGATATTATAAGAAAACAATGGGCCAAAATGGGAATTGCCCTAGATTATTCTAAAGAAAGATTTACTTTAGATGAAGGATTAGAAAAAGCAGTAAAGAAAGTCTTTGTTGATTATTATAATAAAGGATTAATATATCGAGGAGAAAGAATTATTAACTGGGATCCAGCAGCTGGGACAGCTTTATCTAATGAAGAAGTAATTTATTCAGAAGAAAAAAGTGCTTTTTATCATTTAAAATATAAATTAGAGAATTCTGAAGAATATTTAGATGTAGCAACAACTCGTCCAGAAACTCTATTTGGAGATACAGCAGTTGCAGTAAATGAAAAAGATGAAAGATACAAAAAATTTGTTGGTAAAAACGTAATTCTTCCACTTGTTAACAAACCAATTCCCGTAATTACAGATGAACATGCTGATATGGAAAAAGGAACAGGCTGTGTTAAAATTACACCAGCTCATGATCCTAATGATTTCGAAGTTGGAAATAGACACAATCTAGAGAGAATTGTAATCATGAATGATGATGCAACAATGAATGAAAATGTTCCAGAAAAATATCAAGGAATGACACGTGAAGAATGTCGCGAAGAAACAATAAAAGATTTAAAAGAGCAGGGGCTATTATTAGAAATAGAACCATTAGTACACGAAGTAGGACACAGTGAAAGAACAGGTGTAATGGTAGAACCAATGATAAAAAAACAATGGTTTGTTAAAATGAGACCATTAGCTGATCATGTATTAGAAACTCAAAAGAAAAAAGAAGAAAAAGTAAACTTCGTACCATCACGTTATGAAAAAACAATGAATCACTGGATGGAAATAACATATGATTGGTGTATTTCTCGTCAACTATGGTGGGGACATAGAATTCCTGCTTGGTATAAGGATGAAGAAATATATGTAGGGATGGAAGCTCCTAAAGAAGAAGGTTGGGTACAAGATGAAGATGTACTAGATACCTGGTTTTCATCAGCATTATGGCCTTTCGCAACATTAGGTTGGCCAGATAATACAAAATTATTAGAAAAATATTATCCAAATCAATGTTTAGTAACAGGCTATGACATTATTCCATTTTGGGTTAATAGAATGACATTCCAAGGAGAAGAAATATTAGGAAAAAGACCTTTTGAAGATTGTTTAATACATGGACTTATTCGTGATAAACAAGGAAGAAAATTCTCAAAAAGTTTAGGGAATGGAATAGATCCATTTGATATGGTAGCTGAATATGGAGCTGATGCCCTAAGATACTATTTAGCAACAGATGTAGCCCCAGGAACTGATATGAGATTTGATGAAGAAAAAATTAAATCAACATGGAATTATATTAATAAAATATGGAATGCATCTAGGTTTGTATTAACGAATATAGAAGATTTAAAAGAAATAAAATTAACAGATTTAAAACCAGAAGATAAATGGATATTAACAAAATTTGAAAAGACAATTCATGAAGTAAAAAAATTCATGGACAAATATCAATTTAATAATGCAGGAGCATCAATTTATGAATTTACCTGGAATTATTTTTGTGATTATTATATTGAAATGGCAAAGTATTCTGTAGATAAAATATCAACAAAATCAACATTATGCTATGTATTAACAGGAATACTTAAATTACTGCAACCATTTATGCCATATGTAACAGATGAAATATATTCTAAATTACCAGTAAAAGATGCTGCAGATATTATGATTTCAGACTATCCAAAATATTCTAAAAAATACATTTTTGAAAGTGAAGAAAAAGCAGTTGATGATCAAGTAGAATTCATTAAAAACTTTAGAAATATCAAAGCAGAAAATAATATTACAAAAGATATGAAAGTAATGTTTGATACAGAAGATGACAATGAGTTAATTGTTAATATGTTAAAAATCAAAGAAAATATTGTAAAAAAGCCACTTGGTATGAAAGCATATAAAGTATTTTCAACACGAGTAAAAGCCCAAATATTCTTTGAAAAAATAGAAACTGAAGCAGAAAAAGCTGCTAAAAAAGCTCAAATAAAATTATTAAAAGCATCTATTGAAAGAAGAGAAAAACTATTATCTAATGAGAATTATATTAATAAAGCACCTAAAAAAATTGTTGAAATGGATAAAGAAAAATTAAAAGAAGAAAAAAACAAATTAGAAGAATTATTAAAATAGAAATTAGGGAGCTATTTTAGGTAGCAATGAAGCGTTAGAAAAGTATAAAAAATTAATAGAGAAGTTAGAACTAAAGAAAGCATAAAGAAAAATCGAGGACCAATGAACAGAAACTTACTATTAAAAGTGGAAGATTATCTGAAATAAAAATATTCAGAAAATGGTTATTTTTACATTAAAAATCTAACTTAACACAACTGGCAAAAACAGGATAAATCCTATTTTTGCCGTTGACTAATTATTTACTTAATGATAAGATTATCTTGAGGTGAGTCTTTCTATGATAAAAAGAGATATGAGAGATAAATTTGAAAAGTTATCAAATAGCAGAAAAGTTATGTTAGTAACTGGAGCACGACAAGTTGGTAAGTCAACATTTATGTTAGATTTAAAAGAAAAAGATAGAGAATATGTTACATTAGATGATATGGCTTTAAGAGATTTAGCAAAAAATGATCCAAAACTATTTTTAATGAACTATCCAAATAAAGTAATTATTGATGAGGTACAATATGCTCCTGAATTATTTCCTTATATAAAAATAGAAGTTGATAAATCAAATGAAAAAGGAAGGTTTTGGCTTACTGGTTCTCAAAAATTTTCTTTAATGAAAAATGTATCAGAGTCATTAGCTGGTAGAGTTTCAATATTAGAAATGTCATCATTAAGTTATGACGAAAAGAATAATAGAGAACTTAAAGAATTTGATCCAACAAATATAAAAATAACTAGTAAAATTGATATGAATAACATATTTGAAGATATATTTAATGGCGGAATGCCTGAATATATAGTTGATAAAGTAAATAGGAATCAATTTTTTGAAGATTATATTCAAACATACCTAGAACGAGATGTTAGACAATTAACACAAGTAGGAGACTTGAATAGATTTAGGAAATTTATGATAGCAGTAGCAGCAAGGACTGGAGAAGTATTAAATTACAATAGTTTAGCTGAAGATGCTGATATTGATGCTACAACAGCTAAAAGATGGCTTTCCATACTTGAAGCAAGCGACATTATCTATTTATTACAACCATATTCAAATAATATGTTAAATAGAGCTATAAAGTCTCCAAAAATCATTTTTATGGATACGGGTTTATGTGCATACTTATGTGGATGGAGTAGTAAAGAAACGCTTGAAAATTCAAGTACATCAGGGCAATTCTTAGAAACATATGTAATAAGTGAAATTATCAAAAATATGAGAAATGTTATTAGAAAACTAAATTATAAGATATTCTACTATAGAGATAGAGACCAAAAAGAAATTGATTTAATCTTTGAAGTAGATAACACCATTTATCCATTTGAAATAAAAAAGACTGCAAGCCCAAGCTTTTCAATGCTTAATAATTTCAAAATTTTAGAAAATAAAAAGTTAAATGTAGGTAATGGTGGTTTATTATGTTTCTATCCAGAAATATACCCTTTAGATGAAAAAAATAAATCATATCCTATTTCTGTGATTTTTTAATATTAATTAGAAATATAAAACCAGATATAAATAAAAATTATATCTGGTTATTTTTTAGAATTTAAAAAAAGGCTTAAATTTCTCTATATTTAGGACTTTTTTAATATGAACAAATTTTAGATGATAAAAAATGATATTGACTTATTATAGGACATCACCTAAATTACCAATAAAAAGCACATAAAATTCTTGTATATTATAAAAAAAA
>CADBNY010000084.1 GCA_902796215.1 uncultured Erysipelotrichaceae bacterium
AAAATGTTCATATAACGTTGATTTTATAATGGATTTAAAATTTTTTGATTAATTTTGAACTATTGGCAAAGATTCTCCTAAGCGATAAGTCGGCAGTTCAAATCTGCCCAAGGACGCCATTGATATTTACTATATGTTAATAGCATATAGTTTTTTGATTATTACAAACCAGACAATATTATTAAACGTTCATTATAAAGAAACAAAAAACATTATATTTTTAGACATATTTTTTGTGTTGCATTTCTATGGATGCTATAATTACAATGTAAAAATAGAAAGATAAGTTTAAAGTTAAGATTCGTCCATAAAGAATACCTTTATGAAAAAATATAGCCGCTTTTCTATAAAAAAGATAAAAAATATTATAGATAAAAAGCTAATATAAAAAAATACTATATCGAAAAGATTGACTAAAACAGTTAATCTTTTTTATAATAAAATTAGAATGAAAAGTGGATAGCCAAAAGGTAGAAAGAAATGAGGAATAGCATGAAAATAGCAGTAGCAGGTACTGGATATGTTGGATTATCACTAGCCACTCTTCTAAGTCAAGAATATGAAGTAGTTGCTTTAGATATATTATCTGAAAAAGTTGATAAAATTAATAATAGAATATGTCCAATACAAGATGAATATATTAAGGACTATTTTAAAAATAGAAGTTTAAATTTAAAAGCAACGCTAGATTATAAAGAAGCTTTAAAAAACGCTAGATTTGTTATTATTTCAACTCCAACAAATTATGATACAGAAACAGATTTTTTTGATACGTCTAGTGTTGAAAATATTATTCAAAAAGTTATAGAAGTCTGCAATTTAAATGAAACTACTATAGTAATTAAGTCTACAGTTCCTGTTGGTTTCACAGAAAAAATGAAAGAAAAATATAAAATAGAAAACATGATGTTTTCTCCAGAGTTTTTAAGAGAAGGAAAGGCTTTATATGATAATTTATATCCATCTAGAATTATTGTTGGAGATGAAGGAGATAAAGGATTAGAATTTGCAAAAATATTAAAAAACGTTGCCTTGAAAGAAGAAGTTCCAATAAAACTAATGAGTTCAACGGAAGCCGAAGCTGTGAAACTATTCGCCAATACTTATTTAGCCTTACGCATTTCCTATTTTAATGAACTTGATACCTATGCTGAAATAAAAGGTCTAAGCACAAAAAATATTATTGAAGGAGTTTGTCTAGACCCAAGAATAGGGAATTATTATAATAATCCATCATTTGGGTATGGAGGATATTGTCTTCCAAAAGACACCAAGCAATTACTAGCAAATTACAAAGGTGTTCCTCAAACAATGATTAAAGCAATTGTTGAATCGAATGAAGTGAGAAAGAAGCATATTGCTAATATGATTATTAAAGATGGTAATGAAGTGGTTGGAGTTTATCGTTTAACAATGAAAAGTGGATCTGATAACTTTAGAGAAAGTGCTATCAAAGGAGTTATTGAAAAATTAAAAGAAATGGGTTTTAAAATAATTATATATGAACCTATGCTTAATGACACTAATTATGAAGGTAACATAGTTGAAAAAGATTTTGATGATTTTATTCAAAAATGTGATGTTATATTAGCAAATCGATTAGATGCAGCTTTAAAAAAATCTAGAAAAAGAGTATACACAAGAGATATCTATAATATAGACTAAAATGAATATCTCTTTTTTTGATTTAGTTAAAAATACAACGCTTTCATTAAAAAAAGCATGCTTGGCATTAACACTAACAAGAGCTCAATAATAATCATAAGTATAAGAAAAAAGTGACATCAATATATGTTTACTTTTTTTCGCTACAAATATTTACTTGACATAAGTAAAAATATATTATATGTTGAAAAGGTAAGAGATTATAATAAAATGATATGAAAATAAATAAGAAAAGTTGAAGAGATATGGTCATGAAGATTGTTAGCAAAAATTTCCAAAACAATTAAAAATAGTAGGTGATTAAGTTGATGTATAAAAGATTATATTTAAGAAACAAACAAAACATAGGATACATAGAAAAAAATTATATAGAAAAGAATTACATGAAGGGAGAAAAAGCAATAATTCCTATCCAATTAGAAAAACCAGAAGATTTGTATATGAAATATGACTATAAAAAAATTAGATTATCTGAATCAGTATGTAATTATATAGAAAAAATAGTTAATATGATAGATTCAGATATTGATATTATTCTTGAAATACATTGCCCCACAATTGAAGAAAAAATGCAAAAAGAAATGATAAAAACAATAAAAAATAACTATAGACTTGAAATAGAAGAAATTCATAGAAATCAACAAGAAGAAGATCATAAGTCAAGAATACTTTTAGTAGCGGGAATTGTATTATTAATTATAAATCTTTTAATTGATCAATTTTTAAGAAGTTCTATCATATCAAATCTTGTATGTGTTGTCTGGTGGGTAGCAATTTGGGATATGATTGAACTTCAAACACTAGATAAGTCAGAAAGTAATGCCAAAGAACAATTATATCAACAACTATATAACGCTGAAATAATGTTTGGTTTTGAGAATAACTAAAAAATAAAAATCTTAACAAGACTTACAAAATTATAAAAAAGTATTGCTTTTTAATTCCATGTTTGATAATATAAATTACATGGAATGGCGAAGTAGCTCAGCTGGCTAGAGCGTTCGGTTCATACCCGAAAGGTCGGGGGTTCGAGCCCCTCCTTCGCTACCAAAAGAAATTTTGCTCGAACTTTTCGAGTTTTGATAAATAACTAATTCGTGATACGGATTAGTTTTTTTGTTGTTAAAAACTATCCTAAAAGAAAGGATAGTATTATGGTAAATATTATTAAAGAGAATTACCTATTAAAGAATCATTAAGAAAGCTAATATGTGAGTTTAACCAAATATAATTAGCATAAAAGACAAAACTTTCATAATATTTAATTATTCTAACGGAGTCTTTATTGAAAATCTAGCTAATAAGATTAAATTATCTGAATTAGAAGATTATTTAAAAACTAACTAAATACTACTATTCCCTATAGAGGAAATTGACAAATTAATGCTTTGAGTATATTATATAAAACCAATGAAAGAGGTATTCTCTAGAAAAAGGGGGGGTTGTATTATGAAAATTAACTATTCAGATCAAAAGGTCATTAAAGGTGAAAAGTCAATTTTTTTAGCTGGCCCAACACCAAGAAGTTTAGATGTTCAAACATGGCGAGATGAAGCTATAAAGATTTTAAAAGAATTGGGTTTTGATGGTGTGGTGTATGTTCCTGAATTAGAACATGATAATAGAACATTTAATTATGATAATCAAGTTTGGTGGGAAAGAGAAGCATTACATAATGCTAATACAATAGTT
>CADBNY010000085.1 GCA_902796215.1 uncultured Erysipelotrichaceae bacterium
AATTGGTAAAATCATCATATCTTTTTCCCCCTGTATTGACATATTCTATCATAAAAAAAAAAATAAGACAAACAAAAAATCAGATAGAATGCCTCGGACGAACGATAAAACCTAATCCATAGACCAGGTGGGTGTTCATACGCTATCATTAGGATCCTTAATATAATTAAGTTTTCAACACCGATAGCTGTTCCGAACTCCCTTATCGTTAATTTGTCGGTTTTAAAAGTGTCTGTACATATCTATCTGACAACTTAATCATACTATAAAACAAAGAAAAATTCAACTTTTTTCACATAATTTCACAATATACACAATAAAGCATAAACTACTATAGGTGACTATCATGTATTATAAATCAAAAAAAATATCTTTTTACTATGAAAAAATTGGAGAAAAAGAAAATACTATTATTATTTTACCTGGATGGGGAGATACTAGAAAAACATTTAATTTTCTAATTGAGAATTTAAAAAACAATTATACTATTTACATAATAGACTACCCTAATTTCGGAAATAGCAAACCTCCTAAAGAAGAATTAACAATTTATGATTATGCGAACGCAATAAAAAATTGGATTAAAAAAGAAAAAATTAAAAAACCAAATATAATAGCTCATTCCTTTGGTGGAAGAATTACTTCTATCTTAGTTGGTAAGCAAAAAGTAAAAGTAAATAAAATTATTCTAATAGACGTAGCAGGAATAAAAAGAAGAAAAAAATTAAATGTTTTTTTTAAAGAAAAAATATACAAACTTCTAAAAAAAAGTCTTTTCTTGTTTCCAAAAAACAAAAAAGAAAAATATAAACAAAAATTATTAAAATTTTTTTCATCAAAAGATTATAATGATATTCCTAATATAATGAAAAAAACATTTCAAAATATAATAAAAGAAGATCTAAGAGAATATTATAAAAGAATTAAAATTGAAACCCTAATTATTTGGGGAGAAAAAGATATAGATACTCCAATAAAAGATGGACTATACTTGAAAAAAAGCATTAAAAATTCTGCTTTAATAACTTATAAAGACGCCACTCATTTTTCTTACTTAGATTATCCAATACAAACATTAAGAATAATTGAAAGTTTTTTCGACAAAAAAAATCCATGACATCATGGATTTTCTTATTTATATTTCTATGGATCTAAACGATTAGGACCACGGAATAAAAATTGAGTTTCTTTGATTGTTAACCCAAGTAACAACATAGTTAATCGATCAACACCAATAGCAAAACCACCATGAGGAGGACATCCATACTTAAAGAATTGCAAATAAAATTTTACATCTTCTCCTAATCCTTTTTCTTTAGCATTTTTACATAATTCCTCATAACGGTGTTCTCTTTGAGCACCACTAGTTATTTCAGTACCTCTCCAAATCAAGTCATAACCTTGAAGCTTGCCATTTTCATCTCTCATATGATAGAAAGGTCTTTTTGTTGCTGCATAATCAACTACAAACATAAATTCAGAATTATATTCCTCTAAAGCTAATCTATAGGTTAATTTCTCTGCTTCAGCATTCATATCTCCTATATCTTCTGTAGGAATACTAAAACCATACTTTTCATGCAATTTTTCATATAAATCTTTTAATTTAATTCTTGGAAACGGTTTTGTTGGAACAATAACTTCCTTACCAAATACTTCTAATATTTTATCCCCATATTCATCTTTAACTTTAGAAAGACCAGCAATTAATAAGTCTTCTTCTAAATTCATTACATCCTCATAAGAATCAATATAAGAAAATTCTAAATCAAAAGAAGTAAATTCTGTTGCATGTCTATTGGTATTAGAATTTTCAGCTCTAAAACAAGGAGCTACTTCAAATACCTTATCTAGACCTCCAGCCAAAGCCATTTGTTTATAAAATTGAGGACTTTGTGCCAAATAAGCTAAGCGATCAAAATATTTTACTTCAAACACACTACTTCCAGACTCACTAGCTGTTCCAATTAATTTAGGCGTATGAATTTCAGTAAAATGATTATCATATAAAAATTGTCGCATAGCTTGTACTAAACAAGACTCAATTTGTCGAACAAGCATATTCTTTTCATTTCTCAAATCTAACCACCTAAAGTCCATTCTAGTATCAATATTAACACCAGCTAGGTTATTAAAATCAAATGGTAATGGTTCGGCACTACTAGTAATATCTATCTTACTAGGAATTAATTCAATTCCACCTAACTTAACAGAAGTATTTTCCAGCACTTCAACTTCAGCACGAATCGTCGATTCTACAGTTACATTAGACATTCTCTCTAATAATTCTTTATTATTTTCATCACTTTTTTCAATAGTCATTTGCACTTTCCCAGTAGCATCTCTTAAAATAACAAACATAACCCATTTTTTATCCCTAATTGCATCAACAAAACCACTAAAAATGATTTTTTCTCCAACATGATTTTTTAATTCATTAACACAAATTTTCATATACAACCTTCTTCCTATTTTTCATGATGACAATGACACTCTGAACCTTCATGACATCCACAACCACAATTATCATCACCACAATCACCACAAGTGCATTCTAATCCATCTTGACAACCGCAATTACAAGTTTCATCACAATGACAATCGCCATTACATTCACAATGATCACCACAAGTACATTCTGATCCATTTTGGCAGCCACAATCACAAGAATCACCAAATAAATCAGAATTAAGATGTTCATCTAAGTAATAAATCAAAACATCTAAACTGATTATTTCCTCTTCTTTTGTTTGACTATTTTTTATTTTTACTTCATTATTATTCAAATCATCACTATTTAAAACACAAATAAATCTAGAATTTAAACGATCTGCTTGCTTAAACTGGCCTTTTAACGTTCTTCCAATATAATCAGTCTCAACAATAAATCCTGCAAGGCGCAACTCTTGAGCTAAATAGGCAGCATATTTTTTTTCATCTTCGTTAACATAAAGTAAAAACAAATCAATACCATCAACAATAGGAAGTTTCACTTTTTCAAGCTCAAGAGCACGTACAATACGGCCAATACCAGAAGCAAAACCCACACATGGAGTTTCAGGTCCATCTAGTTGATGAACTAATCCATTATATCTACCACCAGCGCCAATAACATTATTAGAACCAAAACCATCCACTTTTGCTTCAATCTCAAATACAGTATGATTATAATAATCTAATCCCCTAACAATATTAGGATTAATTTCATATTGAATTTGCATAATATCTAAAAATTCTTGTACTTTCTCAAAACGATCTCGACTCTCTTCATTTAAATAATCAAGCGTCTTAGGTGCTTTTTTTAATATCTTATTTTCAGCATCTACTTTACAATCTAAAATTCTTAATGGATTCTTTCTAAAACGATTTTGACAATCTTCACAAAAATCTTTAATATGTGGCTCAAAATATTCAATTAATGCATCACGATATTGACGACGAGATTCATTATCTCCCAGACTATTAAGATTCACTTTTATTTCCTTAAGTCCTAACAATCTATAAATATTAACCGCAGCACTAATAATTTCTGCATCACTAAGAGGATCATCGCTACCTAATATTTCCATTCCAAACTGTGTAAGTTCACGGTCTCTACCACTTTGTGGTCTCTCATAACGATACATAGTTCCATTATAATAAACTTTAACTGGTTGATTAACATCCCCATACATTTTATTTTCAATATAACTTCTAACAACACCAGCAGTGCCCTCAGGACGAAGTGTTATTTTTCTTCCACCCTTATCTTCAAAATCATAACATTCTTTAGTGACAATATCAGTCGTATCTCCTACCCCACGATGGAATAATTCTGTAGCTTCAAAAATAGGTGTACGAATATAATTATAATCATATTTTTCCATCATAGCATCAATAACAGTATCAACATATTTCCATATTTTAGCTTCTCTTCCATAAATATCACTGCAACCTTTTTGTCTTTGTATCATAACAATCCTCCTTATAAAATAAAAAGACAGCACAACCAAAGGGCGAATACTTCGCGGTGCCACCTTATTTTTTTTCTTCATTTGACTGATAACGTTAGTCTACGCTTCTTATTAATAGGATGTCTTCATCTTTATCCACTCAGTATTTTCACCAACCATACTGTCTCTAAAAATATTTAAAAACTACTCTTTCCCAAGAAGTTACTTAAATTATAAACTAATTTTATAAATTATACAATTATTTTTTTAGAATTTTCATATCCATAGAATGCTTCTTTTGATATCCAGAAGGAGTAATGTCCCATCTACTTAAAAATTCCGGTGTAAAAAGATTATTCCTTTTTTCTAAAAAATCATTCATCATAGGATTATCAAAACCATCTTCTTCTATAGAACCTTTTAAGTATAAAGACAAAATATTTCCATAAGTATAATTAAAATCTTCACCTACATCAAAATAAGTAATATTTTGAATATAAAGCATAATTTCCTCTTCAGATATAAAATATTTTTTAATCCTATTAATTAAATCTTGGTGACTCAAAGTACGATATTTCTCATCTATTAATAATTTATCATCTAATAAAGATAAAATATAAGAACCCAATAAATAATCATAATTTAATATTTCCATCTCAAATAATTTATCAATAGCTTCATCTTCTAATATATGATTTTGAAATAAATAATTTAAAAATAATCTTTCAAATGTCTTAGGAAGAACCTCCCCATAAAAAGATTGATGAAAATACTGATTATAAAAAGAAACAGCCCTATCAAAATGATTGAAATCATAAGCATGTCCAAATCCATGAGCTAATATAAATAAAGAATTAATATCATAGCCAAAGTCTTTTACAAAAATATCACTATCATGATTAATAGGATTAAACAAAGTAAATCCTAAAGAAATATCACAATCACCAATTATTTTATAAATACGCTTTTCTTTAATAAATTTATCAAATAATTTTTCCAAATGATGCGTCTTCATAAAATCAAAGAAAATAGTATAAAAATCATCCTCTGACAAACTAGAAGTATCAATAGGTTTCCTATCTTCTAACTCATTAATATCATCCTCTACAACAACTAAAATATCTCCCAAAAAATCCGAATGAAAATCTTTGTATTTTACACAATTTTCTAACATTTTTAATTTATAAAGATCAAATCTTCGCATTAATTTTCGAAAATTTTTATGACTACCAAAAACTTTCTTTTCTGAAGCATTAATCTCCATATTAGAGACTCTACCTATAGAGTAATATAAATTTGCTATATAATTAAACAAAGCTACTTTTTCATCTTTATCATGTGACCCTTTTAAAAGTTTATTTGCTACTTGTAATCGATGATATAATCCTCTAGTATTATTTGTTGCTATCATAAACATCACCACAAATGCTTATTATACAAAAAAAAAGATTGAAATCAACCTTTTTTTTGTAGATTAAATTGTTTCCTTCACAATAACCATTCCTTTTTTCAAATCTTTCTTAAAAAACTGATAAGTAGTACGAATCAATAAATAACATGGTAATGCAATTATGATACCAGGAACTCCTGCCAGTGTTCCTCCAATAGAAACTGCCATAATCGTAATTAATGGATTAACATTATTTGTTTTACCATAAACTTTAGGTGAAATAAGATATCCATCAACTTGAGGAAATATCAAACAAATAATAGTCGTTGCAACAACAAGAGGAAAAGATACAACACTAGCTAAAACAATAGCAATCAAATTGGTAATCAAGCCTCCAAAATATGGTATAACAGTTGTTAAACAAGCTAAAACACCTAAAATTAACCAGTTTGGATGACCAATAATGAAAAATAACAAACTATATTCAAATAATTGGATTACCATAAACATTTCTAATCCTCTTAAATAATTAGTAATTTCAATATCCATACATTTTAAATACTTATAAAATCTCTTATTAACAGAAATAATCAAGGTTTTCAAAGTATCCCTAATTTTATCCATATCCACTAAAAAATAAATAAAACCTACAAACCCAACAATAAATTTACTAATAAATCCTACTGATTTTCCTAAAAATCCTATAGTAGTAGAAGATGTAACAGTTCCTATTTCTTTCAACGCTTCATTTAAATAATCTGTAATTTCAATTTCAAATGAACCAATATTAATATCAAATTTTTTACTAATTGTATCAAATATTTCTATAAGCATTTTAGTAAGCAATGATAGCTGGTCATATAACATTGGTAAAGTTAAGCCTAAAATTCCAACAACAAGAAAAATCAAACTAAAAATAACAGTTAATAAAGCTATCACCTTAGGAAAACCTCTATTTTCCAACCAGTGAACCAAAGGTGTAAATGCATATGCAAAAGCAAACCCTATAATAAATGGAGCCAAAATAGAAGCAACTTTAGCAATAATCCCCCACCATAATCCTATATTAGAAAAACTAATATATAAAAGAATCATCAAAGCTGCAAAATTAATTATTCCATAATTTAATCTATTTTTTTCCATAAAATCATCTCTCCAAAAGTATAGTAGTTGGACCAATATTTGAAATAGAAACAATCATATCAGCACCAAATTCACCAGTTTCAACTGTAATACATTTTTTTAATTCTTCATTAAATAACCGATAAAGTTCTACCGCTTTTTCCCCTTTCATAGCCCCTATATAACTAGGTCTATTGCCTCTAGTAGTATCTGCATATAAAGTAAACTGTGAAACAGATAAAATGCTTCCACCATAATCTAAAATACTTTTATTCATAACTCCATTTTCATCTGGAAAAATTCTAAGGTGAAGTATTTTTTTTACTAAATAATTTATCTCTTCAATCGTATCTCCCTCTGTAAAGCCAACAAATAAAACTAAGCCATCATCTATTTTACCAACAATCTTTTTATCAATCGCAACACTCGCTTGTCCACTTCTTTGCACTAATACTCTCATCGTATTTCCCTTTCTACTCTATCAATATAAGAATGTTTCTTAATAACTAATATTAATCGATCTAGCTGTTCCAAACCAGTAACATAACAAGCAACTTCATAGATATTTCGATCGCCCTTGTTAACTGTTTTAACCCCGTCTACACTAACATTCATTGTTGAAATCGTTTGTACTAAATCTAACATACGATTTTCTCCATCATTTGTATAAACTAGTAAGAATGTTAAATACCTTTTATTAACATTTGTATTCCAATGAACATCTAAAGTTCTATCTTCCAACATATCCAAATTATGACAATTAATTCTATGAACAGTAATTCCATTTGCTTTTGTAATATATCCTACAATTTCATCACCATAAACAGGACAACAGCAATTAGCAAGATTAACACGAACTTTATCAATTCCATCAACAATAATATCTGCATCAATAGAACTATTAGAAATCTTAGTCACTTTTGGTACAGGTACATCCTCAGTTTTATGAATAATATTAATAACACCATTAACAGTTTCTTTACCATTTCCAATAGCCAAATAAATTTCTTCCAAGTTTTCAAGCTTAATTTCTTGACATATCTTATCAACATTCTCATCATTAATAAAATCAGAGAAAGGAATCTTTTTCTTACGAAGTTCTTTTTCTAATGCATATTTACCACGTTCAACATAAATTTCTCGATCATTTTTTGTAAAGAATGATTTTATCTTATTACGTGTTGCTGTACTTTTAACCATCTGAATCCATTCTTTAGATGGCTTTGAACTTTTATTTGTATTAATTTTTACAATGTCATTATTCTTTAATTCATGATTTAATGGAACAATATTATTATTAACAATAGCTCCTACAGTTGTTTCTCCAACTTTTGTATGAATCTTATAAGCAAAATCAATTGGTGTAGCTCCCTTTGGTAATTCTATTACATCTCCCTTAGGAGTAAAACAATAAATACTATTATTAAGAACTTCATCTTTTACACTATTAACAAAATCTTCACTACTCATTTTATCTTGACTTAATTCAATAATAGATTTAAAAAACTGAAGTTTCTGCTCCGTAGTAGATTGTAGATTAGCAGTAGTTTTACTACCACCATTCTCTTTATAGGCCCAATGTGAAGCAATACCATTTTCAGCAACTTCATCCATATCATAAGTACGTATCTGAATCTCAAATAAATACCCATCAATTCCAAATACTGTTGTATGAAGAGACTGATACATATTTGGCTTAGGCATCGCTATATAATCTTTAAATCTCTTTGGTAATGGGCGAAACTTTGAATGAATCAAACCAAGAGCTAAATAACATTCCTGCTCTGTATTAACCAAAATACGAATTGCTAATAAATCATAAATATCACTAAACTTTTTACCTTTATCCAATTTATTATAGATACTATAGATACACTTAGCCCTTCCTTTAATTTCATGTGGAATATGATGCTCTGTAAGAAGCTTCGTAACTTCTTCTTGCATCTCATAAACTGTACGATCCCTCTCTATTTTTGTTTTATTTAACTTTTCTGCAATATCATAAAAAACATCTGGTTTTAAATAACGTAGAGATAAATCTTCTAATTCA
>CADBNY010000086.1 GCA_902796215.1 uncultured Erysipelotrichaceae bacterium
ACTGAAAAACCATTCTTAATGAGTATTGAAGATGTATTCACAATCACTGGTCGTGGAACTGTTGTTACAGGACGTGTTGAACGTGGAAAATTAAAATTAAATGATGAAGTTGAAATCGTTGGTATTAAACCTACTCAAAAAACAGTTGTTACAGGAATTGAAATGTTCCGTAAACAATTAGATTTTGCTGAAGCAGGAGATAATGCTGGAGTTTTACTTCGTGGTATTGCTCGTGAAGAAGTTGAAAGAGGACAAGTTCTTGCTAAACCTGGAACAGTTACTCCACATCATAAATTTAAAGCTACAGTTTATATTTTAAGTAAAGAAGAAGGTGGACGTCATACACCATTCTTCAATAATTATCGCCCTCAATTCTATTTCAGAACTACTGATGTAACTGGTGTAATTACTTTACCAGAAGGAACTGAAATGGTTATGCCAGGAGATAATATTGATATGGAAGTTGAATTAATCCATTCAATCGCTCTTGAACAAGGAACTCAATTCTCTATCCGTGAAGGTGGAAGAACTGTTGGTGCTGGTTCAGTTACTGAAATTGTTGAATAATATTAATTCATTTATTTAAAAGAAAAAGTTAACACATTTATGTGTTAGCTTTTTTCTTTATGCTCAATTACACTGTTTTATTTATTTTTGTTCATTTTCATATACCAGTTATATGCAAATTTATTTAATATGATATCAAATTCTCCAATGTATTCTGTAACGGTTGCATTAAATCCAAGTTTTGATTCATTTAGTCCACTATACTCATTTTGATTTTCAAAATCTCCAACAATTCCATCAAGATTAAAATACTTCAATCCTTCGTTATTATAATCTGTAATTGCTTGCCATTTTATTAAATAATTTGGATTTAGATTCCCATACTTATCATCACTACCTTCGGTAAATAAATAAGCAGCATTGTCATATTTTAATATCATTGCTCCAGCAATGATAATACCATCTGGTTTGTTTTTTAATAATTCAGTTGCTTTTAATAAATTGCTTTTATAGGTAGTAATTAATTTATCTGATTCCATTTTTTTATTTAAATAGATATTTCTATCTTTTTCAGTTGGTGAAGTAGTCTGAATTCTTTCAGCTAAAGATTCATTATATTCTAGTTCTTTTTCATAATTTCTTCTACTATTTATTAAAAAATCCTCTGTATTTATTTTTGCATAATATATATCTATATTATTTTTAAAATTTTTGCATATTGTTTTATAGTAAGAGATTGGTTTGTTTTCTTTTTTTTCTATGAAACTGTACAAATCTTTAATATTTGTATCTTTTTCTCTTATAATTTCAACTCCATTATTTTTAGCTTTTCTAATTTTATTTCTTGTTTTTTTATCAACTTTTGCAAAAATTTCTCTTATATCTCTTTGCAATATTACGAGAGCTTCCCATCTTGGTTTTTCTGTTTCGAAGTATAGATTTTTTCCTTTGTAAGTAAATCCTGAATTTTTTAAATTTTCAGTAATTTCATTTACTTTGTTGTTAAAATTCATTATATTTCCTTCAGAGTCTCTAATTGTTATTGGAATGTATGGATCTATTCTAAGAATCATAAATCCTTGTTTTCCTAATACTTTTCTTAATTTTTCTGCTAGTTCATTTACGTTTTCTCTTTCTTCATAATTAAATAAAATTCCTCTAGGGGCATATGCAATTTTATTTCCCATGAAAACTTGTTTATAAATAATTAGTGTTGCTCCTATTAGATTATTCTGATCATTTACAAATCCTAGAAATTTAGTATGATATCCAAATTTTGCCATAACATTTGCATACATGGAGCTTTGAAAGTAATTACGGTATCGATGTTTTTCTGCAAATTTATCAAACTGGGTTGCACTTAATTTGACAATTTTCATCTTCTTCCACTCCTTATCATACTTTTTATTATAACATATAATCATTTTCTTTCAATATCAAAATTAAATTATAGTCAAAATATTGCAATTATAGTATACTTGTATTGGTGATATTGTGTTTAAAAATAAAAAAATATTAATATTGGGATTGGCTAGAAGTGGTTATCAAGCTGCGAAGATTTTAATAGAAAAGGGAAATAATGTTTATTTGAATGATTTAAATGATGAAAATAAGCATGATAAAAATCAGGTATCTGAATTGAAAAATATGGGTGTTCATTTGATATTTGGATCTCATCCAGATGATTTATTAGATGAATCATTTGATTATTTGATTAAAAATCCAGGAGTACCTATTGATCATAAATATGTTTTAAAAGCTAGAAAATTAAATATACCAGTAATTAATGAGGTTGAGATGGCTTATCAATTATTGCCTGATAATGTTGATATTATTGGTATTACAGGTACTAATGGTAAGACTACAACTACAACAATAATTTATGAAATAATGCATAAATTTTTTGGAGATAAAGTATATTTGGCTGGTAATATTGGTTATCCATTATCTGGTATTTTAGATTTTGTTAAAAGTAAAGATATTATTGTTATGGAGTGTTCTTGTCAACAAGGAGAAAATTTTGTTAATTTTCATCCACATGTTGGTGTTATTACTAATTTTTCAGAAGCACATATTGATTTTATGAAAACTTATGAGCATTATAAAAATACTAAATCTAAGATGTTTTATAATCAAAGTTCTAGTGATGTGGCTATATTAAATTATGATGATAATGATGTATTAGATGAAATGAAAAATATTTGTTCAGAAAAGAAATTTTTTTCTAGTAAAGAAAAAATCGAAGGATGTCATTTAGAGGGTAGAGATATTTATTATTATAGAGAAAAAATAATGAGTATTGATGATATTAAAATTAAAGGCATGCATAATGTAGAAAATGTTATGGCTGCTATTATGGTAGCTAAAGAATATGGAGTGTCTAACAAAATTATCTATGATGTAGTATCTAATTTTAAGGGCGTAGAACATCGATTGGAATATGTTGATACTGTCAATGGTGTAGAATATTATAATGATACAGAAGCAACCAATATCAAATGTACTCAAATAGCTTTATCGTCATTTAATAGACCAATTATTATCTTTTTAGGAGGATTGGAGAGAGGACAAGATTTTAATAAATTGACTCCTTATATGGAACATGTAAAAGCGATTATTGCAATAGGTAGTTGTCGTAAAAGAATAGCGAACTATGCAAAAAAAATAGGTAAAAGTGTTTATGTATTTGAACATTTATCTGATGGTTTTGACAAACTAAAAGATATTCTAACTTCAGGTGATGTTGTATTACTTTCTCCTGCTAGTGCTAGTTGGGATCAATATAAATGCTGTGAAATTAGGGGGGAGGAATTTAAGAAAAAGGTGTTTGAATTAAAAGGAGAATAGCATGAATAGGAAAATTGGATTATTTGATTCAGGATTAGGTGGTCTTTCTATTTTAAAGGAATTAGTTAAACTGCTTCCAAATGAAAACTATTTGTTTTATGAAGATAGTATTAATAACCCTTATGGTCAAAAAAGTGAAGATGAACTACTGAAAATTGTAGATAATGCAGTTAAATTTCTTTTGAAAGAAGACTGTAAAATAATAGTTATTGCGTGTAATACTGCTACTACTTGTTGTTTAAAAAAGCTTAGAGAAATGTATCCTGATACTATTTTTGTTGGAACAGTTCCTGCTATTAAAGTGGCTTATGATAATAATTATAAGAATACTATAATATTATCAACTCCTTATACTATGCAATCTAGTAGAGTCGAAGAATTAATTCACAATTATAGGAGAAAAGATCAAAATATAATTAATATTTCTGGAGAGAATTTAGCTCATTTAATAGAATTGGACAATAAAATTGAAATAATGTCTTTATTGAATAGAAAATTGAGTAAATATAAGGATGTTACTGATTCCTTGGTACTTGGATGTACACATTATTCATTAATTAAAGATGAGATTCAAAGTATTCTTCCTAATACTGTCCTTTTAGACGGTTGTGTTGGTGTTTCTAATGAAGTAAAGCATCAATTAGAAGAACACAAATTGCTTAATAATAATAGTGCCGGTAACATTCAAATAATTAATTCTAAAGATGAAAAATTAGTAGAGAGAAGCTTTGGAATACTACGGTCTTGATGGACAATAGTATTTTTTAATGATATAATTGTTTTTAATATGGAGGAGGATAGTTATGAAAATAAAAAATGTAATTGGTAGAGAAATTCTTGATTCACGCGGAAATCCTACTGTTGAAGTAGATGTAATATTAGAAAATGGAATTGTAGGAAGAGCAGCAGTTCCAAGTGGGGCTTCTACTGGTGAGAGAGAAGCATTAGAACTTCGTGATGGTGATAAACTGCGCTATTTAGGAAAAGGAACTTTAAAAGCTGTGGAAAATGTTAATGGCCCTTTAAGGAATTTAGTGGTTGGTATGGATGCAGCAAATCAAAAAGAATTAGATTATGCAATGATAGAAGCTGATGGAACAGAAACTAAATCTAAATTTGGAGCTAATGCTATTTTGGGAATTTCTATGGCTGCGATGAAAGCAAGTGCAATAGAAACTGGAATGCCTTTATATCGTTATGTTGGGGATGGGTCTATTCTTCCTGTTCCGATGATGAACGTTATTAATGGTGGTGCTCATGCTGATAACAAACTTGATTTTCAAGAATTTATGATCATTCCTCAACGTGATACAATTCATGAAAGAGTTAGAGTTGGTGCAGAAGTATTTCATAATTTAAAAAAAGTTTTAAATGAGAAAGGACTTGCTACTGGAGTTGGTGATGAAGGTGGATTTGCACCTGATTTACAATCTAATAGAGAAGGTTTTGAACTTATTATGGAAGCTATTCGAAAAGCTGGATATGAACCTGGAATTGATGTATGTTTAGGAATAGATGTTGCTGCATCAGAATTTTATAAAGATGGAAAATATGAGTTAGTTGGAGAAGGAAGAACCCTTACTACTGATGAATTGATTTACTACTATGAAGAGCTAGTTCATGATTATCCAATTATTTCTATTGAAGATCCAGTGGATGAAAATGATTGGGATGGGTTTGTTAAAATAACGGAAAAACTTGGAAATAAAATCCAACTAGTTGGAGATGATTTATTTGTTACAAATAAGAAATGTCTTCAAAAAGGAATTGATATGCATGCTGGTAATGCTATCTTATTAAAAGTTAATCAAATCGGTACAATTACAGAAACATTAGAGACAATTGAGCTTGCTAGAAAAAATGGTTATGCTACTATTATTTCTCATAGATCGGGAGAAACTGAGGATACTACAATAGCTGATTTAGCAGTGGGGCTTGATTTAGGACAAATAAAAACAGGATCTATGTCTAGGACAGATCGTATTTGTAAATATAATCAGTTGATGAGAATTGAAGATGAATTAAGTAATAAATAATTTTGTTATAAAAGTGGAAAGAATTTAATTTTATTTGCTTTTATAATATATATGTGATAAAATAGTTGGTGAATTTGGTGGAGGTATTATCATGAAAATTGCTTTATTGGTTATTTCTATTTTATTAATTATTATAGTTTTATTACAGAGTGCTAAAGCAGAAGGGGGAGCACAAATTATTTCTGGTGGTAAAAGTGAGTTGTTTGCTAATCGCAAAGAAAGAGGATCAGAATTGGTTATTACTAGAATAACTGCTGCTTTAGGAGCTGCGTTCTTTATACTTTGTTTGATATCAATGTTTATTTAGGACTTAAGTCCTTTTTATTTTGGAAAAGACTAGTTATCTTTACAAAAATACAGTATAATGAATATAATAGAAGGTGGTATTTTGAGAGATAATATAATTAATGTTTTAAAAAATTGCGATAAAGCTGTTGACATTTATGAATTACAGTATTTGTTAGGAATTGAGACAGTGGAAGATATGAATTTACTCAGTGAAGAATTGCGTAAATTAGAGGATGAAGTTGTTATATATTGTTCTAATAAAAACAAATATATGATGCTTGAGAATAGTCATTTACGTAAGGGAATTATGCGTGTTAATAAAAAGGGATTTGGATTTGTTGAAATTGATAATTTAGAGGATGATGTTTTTATTGCTGCTGATAATATGAATGGTGCAATTCATGATGATGTTGTTTTAGTTGAAATTATTAGTAAAATGAATTTAGATAAATTAGAGGGGCGAGTTTTAAAAATTATCGAGAGAAGAGTACAAAATTATATTGGTTTAATCTCTTTTGATAATAAAGGTATTGGACATATCAAATTAGATGATTCAAAAGTAAAATTAGATATTGAAATTCCTAAAGATAATGCTTTGAATGCTGTTGATGGACATAAAGTTGTTGTTACACTTGATAAAAAAATTAATAATAGTGGTCGATATGGAGGTAAGGTTGTGAAAATTATTGGTCACGTTAATGACCCTGGTGTTGATATATTATCTATTATTTATAAGTATAATATTAATGTTGATTTTCCAGATGATGTAAAAAAAGAAGTTTCTGAGATGTCAATGGAAGTTCATGATAGTGAATTAAATGGTAGACACGATTTAAGAGACCAAGTTATTTTTACTATTGATGGTGATGATACAAAAGATATTGATGATGCTATTTCGATTGAAAAATTGAAAAATGGACATTATAAGTTAGGAGTGCATATTGCTGATGTTAGTTATTATGTTAAGGAGGGCAGTCCTTTAGATAAAGAGGCTATGGATAGGGGTACTAGTGTTTATTTAGTTGATAGAGTTATTCCTATGCTTCCTCATGAATTATCAAATGGAATTTGTTCTTTGAATCCTGGTGTTGATAGATTAACAATTTCTTGTATTATGGAATTTGATAATTCAGGTAAACAATTAGATTATGAAATATTTCCTAGTGTTATTAAATCTCGTATTCAAATGACCTATAAAAATGTAAATAGTATTTTAGAAGATAATACTGTTCCTGAAGGATATGAAGAATTTGTTGATTCTTTACGTTTAATGGAAGAATTAGCAACTATTTTACGTAATGCAAAGGAAAAGCGAGGGTATATTGATTTTGATGTTGATGAGGCAAAAATATTAGTTGATGAAAAGTGTGTTCCTTATGATGTTGTTTTAAGAAATCGTGGTAAAGGCGAAAAATTAATTGAAGATTTTATGATTGCTGCTAATGAATGTGTTGCTTCACATATTTATTTTATGAACTTGCCTTTTATTTATCGTATTCATGAATATCCAAAAGAAGAAAAAATTCGCGATTTTTTAGGTTTTGTATCTCGATTGGGTTATTCTATAAATGGGGATATTAAAGATGTAAAACCAACAACTATACAGAAAATATTGTATCAATTAAAGGATAAGCCTGAATATAAAATATTGTCTTCTTTATTGCTTCGTTGTATGCAAAAAGCGGTTTATCGTGCAGAAAATTTAGGACATTATGGTTTGGCAAGTAGTTGCTATACGCATTTTACTTCTCCAATACGACGTTATCCTGATACTACAGTTCATAGACTTCTTCATACATATTTGTTTGATGGAAAAATGGATATGGCTACTATTCGTAAGTGGGAAGAGAAACTTGTTTATATTGCTGAACATTCTTCCATAAAAGAGAGAAATTCTGTTGATTGTGAAAGAGAAGTTGATGACATGAAAATGGCTGAATATATGGAGGGGCATATTGGAGAAGAATTTGAGGGAATGATTTCTTCTATTACTAGTTTTGGTATGTTTGTTGAACTACCAAATTTAATTGAAGGTCTTGTTCCAATAAGAGATATGAATGATTTCTTTCACTTTGATGAAGATTCTATGACGTTGACAGGGGAGAAAAAACATGTAAAATATTCTATAGGTGAAAAAGTTTTGGTTCGTGTTGTTCGCGCTTCAAAAGAAGAAAAGACTATTGATTTTGAGGTATTGAGAAAGGTAGTTTAGTTGGTGGTAGAAGTATGGCAAAAAAGAAAGTAAAATTAAAGAAAAGAATTAGGGTCCTTGTTTGTTTAGTTTTTATTGCTATTTTGGGGGTTTTAGGTTTCTTTTATTTTAGAAATACATGGATGAGCGAAAAGAAGAATGATTTAGAAAAGGAAGATTTAAAAAAGGAAGAAAAAAAACCTCAAGAGTATAGTGCTAAAATATTTATGGTGGGAGATGCTTTAATTCATTGGGGTGTTTATAATGATGCTAAGCAAAGTGATGGATCTTATGATTTTAAGCCGATGCTAGAAGCTATTAAACCAATTTCTTCTAAATATGATTTAGCTTATTATAATCAAGAAACTGTTTTAGGTGGTGCTAGTTTAGGTTATTCTAGTTACCCACGTTTTAATTCTCCTCAAGAAGTCGGTGATGCATTTATTGATGCTGGATTTAATATGGTTTCTTTGGCTACAAATCATACTATGGATAAAGGAGAAGTTGGTGTTATAAATTCCGTTGAATATTGGAAAAAACAATCTGGAGTTGCTGCATCTGGACAATGGACTAGTGCAGAAGAAAGAGAATCATCTATTGCAAAAGTTTATGAAGTCAATAATATAAAATATGCTTTTATTTCTTATACAATTTGGAATAATGGTTTAGTAACACCGGCAGATAAGGATTATCTAAATAATGAATATAGTCCTGAAAAGGCAGCTGCTGATATTTCAAAGGTAAGAAATAGTGTAGATTTTGTTATTGTTGCTATGCATTGGGGAACAGAGTATTCATTTAAGGTTGATGCAAAACAAGAAGAAATAGCTAATTATTTATCTACATTAGGGGTTGATTTAATTATTGGTGCACATCCGCATGTTATTCAAACTGCTGAATATATTAATGATGGAAAAACTTTTGTTATTTATTCTTTAGGGAATTTCATTAGTGATCAAGATGATGTTGATAATTTTACTGGACTTGCTTTTGAAGTTACTTTGAAGAAAAATGTGGATATTGAAGACAATGTGATTCATTCAGTTGTTGATCCAAAAGCTGAACTTATTTATACAACAACTATTAAACGTGGTGGAGTAAATCATAATTTTAAAGTAGTTCCTTATCCGCAATTGACAGATACTCAATTAAATAATTATACTAATCTTTATGAAAAGTATAAAAGTATTGTTAATGAGAGGTGTCCAAATCTTACTTGGGGATTAACTGGAGAGTGATAAAATGGAAGTCTTGAATCGAAAAGCTAAATTTGATTATTTTGTGGAAGAAGAGTTTGAGGCAGGTATTGTTCTTTCTGGAACTGAAATTAAAGCCATTCGTAATGGTAGTTGTAATATACGGGATTGTTATGGTATTGTTAAAAATGGAGAGATTTTTCTTTTAAATATGTATATTGGTGAATATAAGGAAGGAAATATTTTTAATCATAATACAACCCGTAGTAGAAAACTTCTTCTTCATAAAAAGGAAATTCAAAAAATATCTAAATTAGTTGAACTTAATGGTTTAACATTAATTCCTTTAAAAGGCTATTTTAAGGAAAATAAATTTAAAATTTTATTAGGGGTTTGTCGTGGAAAGAAAAATGTTGATAAGCGAGAAACTATAAAAGAAAGAGATATTAGAAGAGAAACACTAAAAAAAATGAAAAATTATAAGTGATTTTCTTCTTTTTTTTGTTTTGTAAAATCATTAAATTACACTTAAGTTTTATAAAAATGGTAATAACTATCTTTTTTTTTTTATTTGTGTTATACTGGGATAGACATTTTATATGGGGCTGATTTGGTTTCGACGGGAATAGTAGAGCATAGATGGCAGGCCGAATGTCCACGTTACGGACAAAAAAAAATAAATGCAAATAAATTAAAAAATGCTGTAGCTAACATGTTTGGTGGACGCCAAGCTGTTGCTTATGCTCTTTAATTAATACGAGCCAGCGCTTCTTTTTAATTCTTACCTAGGAATTATTTAGAGGTTCATTTTTATAGGTTATATCTATTCTTTGTCTAGTGAATAGAAAGAATTTTTAGACTAGTATGTTTTCTTGGTCGTTAACTACTTGGATAACATGCGAATGTAATTAGTTAACTAAGCTTGTAGAAGTTTATGTAGCTCTATTTTCGGACAGGAGTTCGATTCTCCTCAGCTCCACCATTGACGAATC
>CADBNY010000087.1 GCA_902796215.1 uncultured Erysipelotrichaceae bacterium
TAATGGATGTTATGTTAATAAAGAACAAAGAAATTGGTATCAAGCTGAATGGTCATTCCCAGGAAGTTGGATTAATAATAAAACTGGAGAAATTTCGTATGCTTACAAAGGATCCGGTTGGACAGAAATGAAGAAAGCATTCTGTGTTCCATTAGATGCTAAGAATGTTAACCAAAAATGGTGGAATTGGGCTATGAAAAAAACATTTAGTGGGACAAATAACTCAATTTCAAGCAATCGATATCAAGAAGAATGTGCCCCTTACGAAACATCCAATTCTATTACAAAAGTATCTTCCATTTCAAGTAGTGATATTGAAAGATGGAATATTAATGCAAAAACTGTAAAATTTGGATACTACGAGTGGAATATTCATATTCAATGCTTCTATGCATTAAATACGAATCCAGCTATGATTACATCGACTTCATCAGATGATACGAAAAAATGTTGTGCTTCCGAATGTTGTGGAAATGATTGTAATCCACAAGGATCTTATCGCATTCGTTCTGTTGACTTAAATAATTTATTCCCAGATCCAAATGGAAAACAAACTCAGCCAACCGAAGCAGGAAGACTACCTGGATTTAACTGGACAGAGAATGCTACTAATATGATAAATAATAAAGGTTATACAAGTGATCCACAGAAATATATGTTAAAAGTTCAAGAACTTGGAAATAGCGTATATAATGATGATTATCTAGATTATCATTTTGATCTAAATAAACAAAACCTAAGCGAACTACAAAAAAATGCAAACTATGGTCAGTTTAATGGAAAAACAATAGAAAGAAGTAACAAAATGACAGCATACTTCAGTGATGTAATAAGAAAGTATACAAATCAAGCTCCACAGGAAAAGCCAGCAACAGAATGTAACAATTTGGAAAATTGGAAATCAATGAGATGCTATAATCCATAACAAAAAATGTTTGTAAATAACAAAAAAATATGTTATATTAATCGATGAAAGACAAAAAAGCAGGTGCGAAAGACGGAATATTTGGAATTATCAAGAGAGCTTGTGGATGGTGAAAACAAGTTAATAAAAAATATTCAAATCACTTTCAAGTTGCGATTTATGGATAAGATAAATACGGTAACGCGTTATAGTCCCGAGAGATAAGCAAATACTTATAAAATAAGGTGGTACCACGAGAACTTCGTCCTTAGGACAAGTTCTTTTTATTTTAAAGAAACATAGAATAAAAAAAGGAGTGAGAATATGATAATGAGTATTATTTTACTAATACTTGGGTTTACAATTTTAATAAAAGGAGCAGATTTATTTGTAGATGGAGCTAGTGGAATTGCTGGAAATTTTAAAATATCTAAAATGCTAATAGGTTTAACGATAGTAGCATTTGGAACTAGTGCTCCAGAGTTTGCAGTAAGTGTAAAATCTCTTTTAGCTAAAAGTGGAGATATAGTATTAGGCAATGTAATTGGTAGTAACATACTAAATATATTATTAATTTTAGGATGTAGTGCTCTCGTTCATTCATTAACAGTAAAAAATAACACAGTAAAAAAAGAATTACCAATTACAATGTTATTTACTACTTTATTTGCAGTTTTATTATCCGATAGTATTTTTGATAAAGGAATAGCTAATCAATTTACTAGATTGGATGGAATTGTCTTATTATTATTTTTTAGTGTTTTTATCTACTATTTAATATCAATGGCAAGAAAAAAAATAGAAGAGGAACAAGAAGTAATTCTACCAATGTCAAAATCCATACTGTTTACCATAATTGGTATAGCAGGAATTGTATTAGGAAGCAATTTCGTAGTCGATTCAGCAGTTTTTTTAGCTAAATCTTTAGGAGTAAGTGAACGGTTAATTGCATTAACTATTATTGCTTTTGGAACAAGCTTGCCAGAATTAGTGACCAGTATTACCGCAACAAAAAAAGGAGAATATGACATTGCAATAGGAAATGTAGTGGGAAGTAATATATTTAATATAGGAATGGTTATTGGTGTACCAGTAGCTCTTTTTGGTGGAATAGGATTAATTAATTTTAGCTATATTGACTTATTAGTGATGATCATATCTGCTATTTTCTTATTTATGTTTTCATTTAATGATTATAAAATAAGTAGAAAAGAAGGTTTCTTATTTTTGATATTATTTGTAACATACTATACTTACGTATTAATAAGTTAAAGGAGTGATAAAATGAAATTTAAAAAATTAGAACAAGGAAAAATAAATGAAATAGAAAAAAAATATGGAGAATATTGGGAAAAAGAAAAAATTTTTGAAAAAACAATAAAAAATAGAAAAGATAATGAGAATTATGTTTTCTATGATGGACCAGCTACTGCCAATGGTATGCCTGGTATTCATCACATGATGGCCAAACTAATTAAAGACACAATATGTAAGTATAAAACAATGGATGGTTATAGAGTATTAAGAAAAGTAGGTTGGGATACCCATGGTTTACCTGTAGAACTACAAGTAGAAAAAGAACTAAAATTTACAAGTAAAGAGGACATTGAAAAATATGGTATAAAAGAATTTAATCAAAAATGTCGTGAAAGTGTTTGGAAAAATGAAGAATATTTCACAAAGTTTACAAAAGAAATGGGACAATTCATTGATTTGGAACATCCATATGTTACATATGATAATAATTATATAGAAACAGAATGGTGGATTTTAAAGAAAATATTTGATGATGGATATATCTATAATGGATTAAAAATTGTCCCATGGTGTCCAAGATGTGGAACAGGTCTTGCTTCTCACGAAGTAGCACAAGGATATAAAGAAATATCAGTAAATACAGTATATGTTCCATTCAAGGCAAAAGATGAAGAAAATACTTATTATTTAGTATGGACAACAACTCCATGGACTTTGATGTCTAATATTGCTTTATGCGTTAATCCAAAGGAAACTTATGTTAAATGCTTATCAAAAGGATATAATTTTATTGTAGCAAAAGATCTAGCAAACAAAATTTTAGGAGAAGACTATGAAGTAGTTGAAGAATATAAAGGAAAAGATCTAGAAAATCGTGAATATGAACAATTAATGCCAATATTAAAAGCACCTAAGAATAAAAAACAATTTATTGTTACTTGTGCAGACTATGTAACAATGGAAGATGGTACTGGTATTGTTCATATCGCTCCAGCATTTGGACAAGATGACTACGAAGTAGGAATAAAATATGATTTAGCAATATTAAATCCAGTCGGAGAAGATGGTTGCTACACAGAAGGACCTTGGAAAGGTAGATTAGTTGTCGATAGTGAATTAGAAGTAGATATTATTAAGTATCTAGCTGAAAATGATAAGCTATTTAAAAAACAAAAAATGAATCACGACTATCCTCATTGTTGGAGATGTGATACACCACTTGTTTATTATTCAAAACCATCTTTATATATTAAAACAACAGCCAAACAAAAAGAGATTATTGAAGAAAATAAAAAGATTAATTGGTATCCAGATTATGTAGGAGAAAAACGTTTTGGAAACTGGTTAGAAAACATGAATGACTGGGCAATATCTCGTAATCGTTATTGGGGTACACCAATTCCTCTTTGGAGATGTGATTGTGGTCATGATGAAATGATAGGATCACGAAAGGAACTTGTTGAAAAAGCAATTGAAGACATTGATGAGACAATTGAACTACATAGACCATATGTAGATGATGTTCACATCAAGTGTCCAAAATGTGGAAAAATAATGACTAGAGTGAAAGATGTAATGGACTGCTGGTTTGATAGTGGATCTATGCCATTTGCTCAATATCACTATCCATTTGAAAACAAAGAAATATTTGAAGAACAATTTCCAGCAGACTTCATAGCAGAAGGAATTGATCAGACCAGAGGTTGGTTCTATACATTACTAGTAGTATCAATGTTTGTAATGGGAAAATCTTCTTATAAAAATGTTTTAGTAAATGATTTACTATTAGACAAATATGGTCAAAAAATGCATAAATCAAGAGGAAATGCTATCTCACCATTTGAAATCATGGAAGAATATGGAGCAGATACAGTAAGATTTTATATGCTACATACATCTCCAGTATGGACACCTCTAAAGTTTGATGTGGAAGGATTAAAAGAAATCTATTCAAAATATATTTCTACTTTTAAAAATACATATTCATTCTTTGAGATGTATGCCAATGCAGATCATATTAATCCAAGAGAATATGATATTCCGGTAAAGAATAGAGAATTAATTGACAAATGGTTAATTTCAAAATCAAATAAATTAATTAAAAATGTTCGTGAAGCTCTATCAGAATATGATCTTAATAAGGTATGTAAATTAATAATTCCATTCTTAAATGATGATTTATCAAACTGGTACATTAGAAGTAATAGAAGAAGATTCTGGGATTCTGAATTAACAGAATCTAAAAAAGCAGTATATTTAACAATGTATGAAATATTAGTAACATTATGTAAAATATGTGCACCAATTACCCCATTCTTAACAGAAGAAATTTATAAAAAGCTAACAAACGAAAAATCAGTTCATCTAGCAGACTTCCCAGTAGAAAATATAGAGCTTATTGATGAAACTGTAGAGGAAAGAATGGACTTAGTAAGAGATATTTGTTCCTTAGGAAGATTTGCTAGAGAAGAAGTAAATATAAAAGTTCGTCAACCAATACAAAGTCTAATCCTTCTAAAAAGTGATGAAATGATTATTGGAGATTTACTTCCTGTCATAAAAGAAGAATTAAATGTAAAAGAAGTCCAATTTAAAGAGGATATGACAGAATACTTAGAATATATTGCAAAACCAAACTTCCAAATTTTAGGAAAAACATTAGGCCCAAAAATAAAAGAATTACAAGAAATTCTCAATAAATTAACATCAAAAGAGATTAGCAAGATAATGGATAAAGGATTAAAAATAAAACTAGGTGGAAAAAGCTTTGAATTAACAGAAGAAAACACTTTAATATCTATTAAACAAAAAGAAGGATACGCATCAACAAGTAATAATAAAACAATAGTAGTACTAGATACAGAATTAACAGAAGAACTAATTTTAGAAGGTCTAGCAAGAGAATTTGTAAGAAAAGTACAATCTTTAAGAAAAGATGCAGATTTTGTCATAACAGATCATATTAATGTATATTACAATGGTACAGAAAAAATTGAGAAGATGTTAACTCTTCATAAAGACTACATTATGGGAGAAATATTAGGAGAGAAACTAATAAAAGATACTTCTTTAAAAGATAAATATGATTTAAATGATGAAGAAATATACATAAAAATAGAAAAAATATAAAAGAAAAATCTATATGACTCCAACATATAGATTTTTATTATGAAATTGATAAATTTGATAAGACCACAATTACTATTGATTCATATCACATAAATACCATATTATATGAAAAGTAATTGGAAGACCTATTTCCTTTTTCCTAATTTTATTGTAAAATAGAAAAGAAGTTTAGGTGATAAAATGAATGATCCAGAATTTATTATGTTAAGAAATAGATTTCTATTAGGTGTTTTAGTAGCCATAATTTTTATAGTACCATTATTTTTCTTTTTCAAAAATAAATTAATAAGTAATGAAGATATCCTACAAAAAATAAGAAATAACGAAACATTAATGATATTAGTAGTAGAAAATGATTGTATTGAGTGCAAAAACTATCAAGAACAACTGAATAACAATGGCATAGGATATATGAAAGTAAATAAATCAAAAGACACAAACTATGAATTAATATTAAATGAATTAAATATGAGTTATGATGATGTTACTTCTCCATCAATCATATATGTAAAAAACAAAAAAGTAGTATCAACTCTAACAAATATGAAAACAAATGAAGAAATAAAAAGTTTCATTGTAAATTACAAATTAGAAGGGAATGGAGAGTAAATGAAAAATATTGTTGCTTTAGTAACCGGTGGAAATAGAGGAATAGGTGCAAAATGTATCGAAGAATTTGCAAAATCTGGAGTAAATGTTATTATTAATTATTGTCATCACGAAAAAGAGGCTAAAGATTTAGAAAAATATATAAAAGAAACATACAAAGTAAAAGTTTTAACAATCAAATGTGATGTTTCAAATAGTGAAGAAGTAGAAAAAATGGCCAATACTATTGTAGATACTTTTGGAGGAATTGATATTTTGGTAAATAATGCTGGAATATCAAGAGATAGTCTACTTCTAGATAAAAGCATTAAAGATTTTAAAAGAATTTTAGATGTAAACTTAATAGGAACTTATTTATGCAGTAAATACATTGGAAAGATTATGCTAGAGCAAAAGAAAGGTAAAATAATAAATGTTTCTTCAACAAATGCAATAGATACTTTTTATCCAGAAAGTTGTGACTATGATGCATCAAAAGCAGGAGTAATCTCTTTAACTCATAACTTTGCTAGAGAATTTGCTCCATTTATCTCAGTAAATTGTATCTGTCCTGGCTGGGTAAAAACAGGTATGAATAAAGAACTAAGTCTTGAACAAATTAACGAAGAAAAGAAAAAAATACTATTAGGAAGATTTGCTGAACCAGAAGAAATAGCAAAAGTTATTCTCTTTTTAGCAAGTTCAAAAGCTAGTTATATAAATGATTCAATTATTAGAGTAGACGGTGGAAAATATAACAGTTAAGGAGGATTCAACAATGTATAACAAATTAGGAATTAGTAAAGAAACAATCAGTCTAGTAGAAAAATGTGAAAAATCTTGCCAAGAAGAGTTTAATAAAATAGATGAAATATGCGAATATAATAGTCTAAAAGTTTTAGCAAGTTTTCAGAAAAATCAAGTAACAGAATCTTGTTTTAATTCAACAACAGGCTATGGTTATAATGATTTAGGAAGAGATACAATAGAACTTATTTTTAAAGATGTACTAGAAGCTGAAGATGCCCTTGTTAGAAGTCAATTTATCTCTGGAAGTCATGCTTTAACAGTTTGCTTTTTTGCACTTCTTCGCCCTCAAGATATTTTATTAAGTATTACTGGAAAACCATATGATACACTAGATGAAGTAATAGGAATTAAAGAAAATAAAAGCTCATTAAAAAGCTTTGGAGTAAAGTATGCTCAAATTGACCTAGTCAATGATGACTTTGATTACAAAAGAATAGAAGAATATATAAAAAAGAATAAAGTAAAAGTAATAGAAATTCAAAGAAGTAAAGGTTATTCAACAAGAAAAAGTATTTCTAATGAAAAAGTAGAAAAAGTAATTAATTTAATAAAAAGTATTGATAAAGAAATTATTATCATGGTAGATAATTGTTATTGTGAATTTGTCACAAAAAAAGAACCAACTTCGTATAATGCTGATGTAATAGTAGGATCCCTTATTAAAAACCTAGGAGGAGGAATTGCTCCAAATGGAGCATACATTGCTGGAAGACATGACTTAATAGAATTATGTGCCGAAAGACTAACCCTTCCAGGAGAAGGAAGAGAAGTAGGACCATCTCTAGGAATAAATAAACAGATATTACAGGGAATTTATATGGCCCCAAGTGTAGTAGCAGCATCCTTAAAAACAGCAGTTTTAACAAGTAAAGTTTTAGAAGAATTAGGATATGAAGTAGAACCAAAATATAATGATAAAAGAGTAGATATTGTTCAAAATATTACGTTTAAAGACTCAAACAAATTAATTGAATTTACAAGAGGAATTCAAGAAGGGTCTGCAATTGATTCAAACGCTAGAGTAGAAGCATGGGATATGCCTGGGTATAGTGATAAGGTAGTTATGGCTAGTGGATCATTTACTCAAGGTTCTTCTATAGAATTATCTTGTGATGGACCGATTAGAGAACCATATATTGCATATATGCAAGGGTCTCTAACATATCCATACGGAAAACTTGGCCTAATGAAAGCTGTCCAAAAAATTATGAAAGAAGGAGATTAGATGACTTATACATATGATTACGGGATAACTAGTTCAGTAGCTAAAGGAGAAGGATTAGAATTATTCAATGGAATCATGATTGCTTATATGATAATTTGTATCGCTATTGCGGTAGTTGCAGCTATCGGTATGTGGAAAGTCTTCACTAAAGCTGGTGAGAAAGGATGGAAATCAATCATCCCAGTTTACAATATGTATACATTATGCAAAATCATTGGAGTTAATCCATGGTGGATTTTAATTGTATTTTTATCATCAATCGTAACTTTTATTCCAATCATTGGAGTGTTAGCTGCAATGGCTGTTGTAATTTACCTCAATATCTTAGTAGCTAAATCAACAGCTAATGCTTTTGGTAAAGATACAGGATTTGCCATAGGTTTATATTTCCTATCACCAATCTTCTATTGTATCCTAGGATTTGGTAAAGCTAAATATGAAGGCGCTAACCCAATGAACGATGTTATTTTCAAAAATAAGTAAAAATAGATATTACTTAATAAAAGATTAGAATATTCTAACCTTTTTTTCATATAATTATACTGAATGGAGGAGACATATGATAAGAAAACAAAACTTATGGTTTTTAACACTATTTAGTCTAATATTAATACTAGGAGTATACTATGTCACATTACCAAATGATTTTCTAGAAAAAATAGAAGAACAAACAGAAAAGAAAATAAAGAAAGAAGAACCAGTAGTAGAAGAAATAAAAGAAAATTCTCTAGCCGCAATGAGAGTAAATCTTCAAGAAGAACGCCAAGAAGCGATGAATGTCTTACAAGAAAAATTGACAAATGACAAATTAACTAGTGAAGAAAAAAACAATTTATATGAAGAATTAAAATATCTAAATGAAGTTCAAGGAAAAGAAGAAAAAATAGAAGAACAATTAAAAAAAGAATATAAACTAGATTGTTTTATACAAATGAATAATAGTGATATATCAGCTATTTGTGTCTCAAAAGAGCATGATGCTACATTAGCAAATAACATTATGCGACTAATTCAGAAAAATTATGAAACGAAAAAGAATATCACAGTAAAATTTCAAAAAAAATAATAGGTAAAAGACATACAACAAAGTAATTATTACTCATACAATACTTTAGGTGATAATTAATGAACAATATTTTAACTCCAAGAGAAAAAGAAATATTCAATTTACTAATAGAAAACTATAATACAAAAACAATTGCTAAAAAATTAGAAATTAGTGAGAAAACAGTAAGAAATCATATTTCTAATGTAATGCAAAAATTAGGAGTAAATGGAAGAGCAAGTGCTGTAGTAGAATTAATAAAACTAAAAGAATTAAGTATCTAAGCGTACTAAAATAGTACGTTTTTTCATAAAATTTGATAGGTGATAAAATGATAAAAGAGGACATAATAAGAAAACTTTATAAAACAACACTAATACTATTTTTTTTATTAACAATGTATACTATTTTAAATGTAAATGAAAAAGAAACAAATGTTTTAAGAACAAATTTAGAAATAGAAGATATAACAAACTTAAATACAGACAAGATTTTTTTATTAGATAATAATGGATATTTAGTAAAAGTAAATATCTTTCTAGAAGGAAAAACAATAGAGGAAAAAGTAAAAAAAATTTTCGAATATTTAAAAATAAATAATAATCAAAAACCAATTAATTTAAAAGGATATATAAAAGAAAATATTAAAGTTCTAGACTATAAAATAGAAGATAAAATAATAAAGATAAACTTATCAAAAGATTTTTTTAAAGAAACAAATGAAAAATTACTAATTACAGGAATTACATATTCTCTATTAGAATTAGAAGGTATAGAAAAAGTATCATTTTTAGTAGAAAATAAACCAATAAAAAATTATTCAAATCTAACAAAAGAAATAGGTATTAATAATGAATATTTAATAAATAATACAAATGATATCAATAAAATAGTTTTATATTATATAGATAGTACAAATAATTATTATGTCCCTATCACAAAATATTTAAATGATAAAAGAGAAAAAATTGAAATAATTATCGATGAATTAAAAAATACAAAAAAAGATTTAATTAGTTTTATAAATAATTCTACAGAA
>CADBNY010000088.1 GCA_902796215.1 uncultured Erysipelotrichaceae bacterium
AAATTATTTCCCGGGAAATAATTTTACTACAAAATAATTATCCACAAGCTACTTATTTGAACTATATAATAAAAAATAGATTATTTCATAAAAAAAAAGAAATAGTTATCTTATTCTACTTCTTTTTCAACTGATTCATCGGATTTTTCATTTTCTTCTTCTTTTTCTACCAAAGCCACAGTAGAAACTTTTTGATTATCCTTTAAATTAATTAAACGAACTCCTTGGGTAGCTCTTTTTAATACAGATACTTGTTCTAAAGGTAACTTAATAATAATACCACTATCTGTAATAACCATTAAATCAAAAGAATCATCTGGATTAAGGCATTTTAAAGAAGCCATCATACCATTTTTTTCAGTAACATTTAATGCTTTAACTCCCTTACTACCTCTATGTGTTAAACGATATTCATCAATAATTGTTTTCTTTCCATATCCTTTTTCAGTAACAATCAATACTAAATTACCACTTTCCACAACTTCTGCACCAACAACAACAGATTCTCCTAAATCCATTCCTTTAACACCAGAAGTATTTCGTCCCATAGATCGAACTTCATCCTCATTAAATCGAACAAGGCGACCATTACTTGCTCCTATTACAATTTCATTTTTTCCACAAGTACCCTTTACACTTATTAATTCGTCATTTTCTTTTAATATAATTGCTATTTTTCCACCTTTACGAATATTATCAAATTCTTCTATAGGAGTTCTTTTAACAACTCCATTCTTTGTTGCAAACATTAAATATTTAATTGCATTATCATCACGTTTGATACTTACTATCGAACTTATGTTCTCATCTTTTTCTAAAGGTAATAAATTAACAATTGGTAATCCCTTAGATTGTCTAGAAAACTCTGGAACTTCATATCCTTTCATCCTATATACTCTTCCTCTATTAGAGAAAAATAATACATAATCATGCGTGTTCATAGATATCAAATGTTCAACAAAATCTTCCTCATTTGTAGACATACCTTTAATACCAACACCACCACGATTTTGAGTTTTATAAGTATTTGTCTTTATTCTCTTAATATAACCCTTTTTAGTTAAATTAATAATAATATCTTCTTCAGGAATTAAAGACTCATCTTCAATAAATTCAATTGCTGTCATATCAATATTAGTACGTCTCTCATCACCATATTTTTGTTTGATTTCTAATAATTCGTTCTTAATTACCTCCAATATCTTCTGATCACTAGCTAAAATTTCTTTTAACTCTTGAATCAACTTTAATAAATCATTTAGCTCATTTTCTATTTTTTCTCTCTCTAATCCTGTTAAACGACGTAATCTCATCTCTAAAATTGCATTAGATTGAATTTCAGATAACTTAAAGTTATTCATTAAACCATTTCTAGCTTCTTCATCAGAATTAGAACCACGTATTAACTTAATAACAGCATCAATATTATCTAAAGCTATCTTTAACCCCTCTAAAATGTGAACTCTTTTTTCAGCAACATCTAAATCAAATTGAGTACGTCTTATAATAACTTCCTTTTGATAATCAATATATTTAGAAATAATTTCTTTCAAACCAAGAGTTTTTGGAACACCTTGATCCAACATTAAGAAAATAATTCCATAAGTCGTTTGAAGTTGAGTATGTTTATAAAGTTTATTTAAAACAACAGGAGCATTAGCATCTCTTTTCAATGTAATCGTAATACGAATACCATCTTTCAAATCTGAATGATAATCAGCAATACCTTCGATTGTCTTATTATGTACAAGTTCCGCTACTTTATTTTTTAATTCTAAAGTATTCACCCCATAAGGAACTTCATCAATAATAATTTGTTGTTTTCCATTTTCTTCCTCAATTCTAGCCTTACTACGAATAGTAATACTTCCCCTACCAGTTTCATAAGCCTTACGAATTCCACTATTTCCAAGTATTATAGCACCTGTAGGAAAATCAGGTCCCTTAATATAATTCATTAATTCATCAAGCTCAATATCTGGATTATCAATATAAGCAACACAACCATCAATTACCTCCCCTAAATTATGAGGAGGAATATTCGTTGCCATACCAACAGCAATACCCGTTGTACCATTTACTAAAATGTTCGGAAATCTAGAAGGTAAAACTTCAGGTTCCCTTTCACTTTCATCAAAATTTGGAATAAAATTAACTGTATTTTTATTAATATTACGAAGTAATTCCAAAGAAATCTTAGATAATCTTGATTCAGTATAACGCATTGCAGCAGCACCATAACCCTCAATATTACCAAAATTACCATGACCATCAACTAACATATAACGATAAGAAAAATCCTGAGCCATTCTTACCATAGCATCATAAATAGAAGAATCACCATGAGGATGATATTTACCCATGACATCTCCAACAATTCTAGCACTCTTTTTATGAGGTTTATCAGGGGTATAACCAGATTCATACATAGAGTATAAAATACGTCTATGAACAGGCTTTAAACCATCTCTCAAATCTGGAAGAGCCCGAGCAACAATAACACTCATTGAATACTCTAAAAAAGAATCTTGAACTTCCTTAACAATATTGTTCTTTTCCAATCTATCCATTTATAACCCTCCTAAATATCCAAATTTTCTACATATGTAGCATTTGTTTCAATAAATTCACGACGAGGTTCAACTTCCTCACCCATTAATTTAGAAAAAACTTCATCAGCAGCAATTGCATCATCAACCGTAATTTGCCTTAAAATTCTAGATTTAATATCCATAGTTGTTTCACATAATTCCTCTGCATCCATTTCTCCTAAACCTTTCATACGAGTTATTTCATATTTTGTATTAGCAGATAATCCAGATAAATATTCATCACGTTCCTCTTCATTTAAGACATATTTAATTGTTTTTCCATGCTTTATACAGAATAAAGGAGGTTGAGCAGCATAAACATGTCCAGCTTCAACAATTGGACGGAAAAAGCGATAAAATAGTGTTAATAATAGTACACGAATATGACTACCATCAACATCAGCATCCGTCATAATAATAATTTTATGATATCTTAACTTACTTAAATCAAATTCTTCTCCTATTCCTGTACCAAAAGCAGTAATAATTGTACGAATTTCTTCATTACCTAAAGCTCTATCAAGTCTAGCTTTTTCAACATTTAAAATTTTACCTCTCAAAGGAAGAATAGCCTGTGTCATAGAATCTCTTCCCTTTATAGCAGAACCTCCAGCAGAATCACCCTCGACTAAAAATATTTCAGATACCGTAGCATCTTTACTCTTACAATCTGATAATTTACCATAAAAATTAGTAACATCTAAATCACCCTTACGACGAGTTAATTCACGAGCTTTTTTAGCTGCTACTCTAGCTCTGCTAGCTGTCATAGCTTTATCTAAAATAATTCTAGCTTGATCAGGATTTTCCATCAAAAATCTTTCAAAAGCTTCAGCAAATATTTTATCCGCAATACCACGAACTTCACTATTACCAAGTTTTGTCTTAGTCTGACCTTCAAATTGAGGATTAGGATGTTTACAAGAAATAATCATAGTAATTCCTTCACGTACATCTTCACCAGATAAAGGATCGTCTTTTTCTTTTAATATATTATTTGTAGTTGCATACTTATTTAATATTCTCGTTAAAGCACGTCTTACTCCATCTTCATGAGTACCACCTTCAGGAGTTGTAATGTTATTAACAAAAGAATAAATACTTTCATTATAAGTTTCATTATATTGTAAAGCAACTTCTATACTAATATCTTTCTCTTTTCCAGATACATCTACAATTGTTTCATGAATAGGTCCTTTATTTTTATTAAGCATTTCAACATATTCAACAAGACCACCTTCATAACAAAAAGAATCCTTTTTATCAGCTTCACGCTCATCAAATAATGAAATACGAAGACCTTTATTCAAAAATGCTAATTCCTTTAATCTTTTCTTTAAAATTTCATAATCATAAACAGTTGTTTCAGTAAAAATATCATCATCTGGCAAGAAATGAACCGTAGTACCAGTCCTATTTTCATCACAATGATCAATAACAGTTAATTCACTATCAGGATGACCTCCATGACTAAATCTTTGATAATATACATTACCATTTTTATAAACCTTTACTTCTAACCAATCAGATAAAGCATTAACAACACTAGCTCCAACTCCATGAAGACCACCAGATACTTTATATCCTCCTCCACCAAATTTTCCGCCAGCATGTAATACTGTATAAACAGTTTCTACTGTGCTTTTTCCAGTTTTAGGATGAATATCAACAGGAATCCCACGACCATCATCTTTAACAACAATACTATTATCTTTACAAACTGTAACTTCAATATGATTACAATATCCAGCTAAAGCTTCATCAATAGCATTATCAACAATTTCCCAAACCAAATGATGTAATCCACGAGAACTTGTAGTTCCAATATACATTCCTGGACGTTTACGTACAGCTTCCAATCCCTCTAAAACTTGTATTGCTGAGGAATTATATTCTTTTTCTACTTTTTCTTCTTCCATTTTACTACCTACTTTCTTTCTATATTGCCATTTTTCACATGAAAAACATAGGCTTGTTCTACATATTTTTTATTAATATTTCTTAAATCTGTCGTAGTAATAATACTCTGAATATTATTTCCACTAATAATTTTTAATAATCTATTTCTCTTTTTTATATCCAACTCACTAAATATATCATCTAATAATAAAACAGGTTCAGTTCCACAAAAATCTTTAAATATAGTAATTTCAGACAATTTAAAAGACAAAATAGCTAATTTTTGTTGTCCTTGAGATCCATAATACTTTAAATCATAATTATCATATTCAAAATAAAAATCATCTCTATGAGGACCGTATAGTGTCATACCGTAATTAAGTTCTTTCCTATAATTCTTTTTAAAAATATGTTTCATTCTTTTTCGAATCATTTCACTATCATAATCTTCTATATTAATATTCGTTATATAATGAACTTTAATTCCACTATTTCCAGATATATTAGAGTAAAAATCATTAATAGACAAATTAACATAATCAATATAATCTTTCCTCTTTTGATAAATAAAAGTAGCTTTTTCTATTAATTTATCAGTAATTATATCTAAATAAGTCTTATCTGCAATATTATTATTAAAAAGAATTTTTAAATATTCATTTCTTGTTTTTAATAATTTATTATATTCATTATAATATTTCAAATACTCTTTTGATATTTGAGATAACTGAATATTTAATAAATTTCTTCGAATACTAGGAGAGCCTTTAACTATCTCCAAATCATCAGGAGTAAATATAATAACATTTAAATAAGAAATATAATCTGCAACTTTTTTTATATCTGTTTTATTAATTTTCAATTTCTTATAATCACTCGTCATTTCTATTTCCAATTTAGATACAACTCTATCTTTTTTTACTACTCCTGCCAACTTACACTTACTCTTATTAAACTGTATAATATTAGGATTAACACCAATTCTATGACTTTTTGTCAAAGCTAAAAAGCAAATAGATTCCAATATATTTGTTTTTCCTTGAGCATTATCTCCAACAAATATATTCATGTTTTTTCCTAAAGAAAGAGTAACATTAGAATAATTTCTAAAATTAGACAATAAAATTTTACTAATTCTCATTTTAAACCGTAAAAAAGACTCATACGCTTCACCTATCCCCTAATACAGTATTCCTATACACACAA
>CADBNY010000089.1 GCA_902796215.1 uncultured Erysipelotrichaceae bacterium
CCTAGATCAACAGTAGGAACAGTAACAGAAATATATGATTATTTAAGGCTTGTATTTGCACGTGTTGGAATTCCATATTGTCCAAATCATAATATTCCAATAACTTCACAAAGTGTGGAGGAAATGACAAATAAAATTATGGAATATCCAAATGGGACCAAACTAGTTATTATGTCTCCTGTTGTTCATGGTGAAAAAGGAACTCATAAAGATCTTTTTGATAAGTTAAGAAAAGAAGGATATATTAGAGTCCGTGTAAACGATGAGATGATGGATTTAGGAGAAACCATTGAATTAGAAAAAAATAAAAAATCAAAGATTGAAGTAGTAATAGATAGAATTATATTAAAAGAAGAATCGCGTTCTAGACTATTTGAAGCAATAGAACAGGCAACTAAATTGTCAAATGGTAAAGTAGTAGTACAAATATTAGGAGAAGAAGGCAGAGAATTAGTATTTTCTGAACAATTTGCTTGCCCTCATTGTGAATTTTCTCTTCCAGAATTAGAACCACGTATGTTTAGTTTTAATGCACCATATGGAGCATGTCAAGATTGTAAAGGGCTTGGTATGAAATTAAAAATAGATGAAGATTTATTAATACCAGAGCCTAAAAAATCAATAGCCGAAGGCTGCATTAAAACATTGACAGATGATCCAGAAGCAATAGAATTTATGGAATTAGAATGTCTTTGTAAGCATTATAAAATAGATATGAATAAACCTTGGACTAAGCTAACAAAAAAACAAAAAGACTATATTCTTTATGGAAGTGACGAATTAATTAGAATCAAATATCAGACCCGTGGAGGAATGAAAAGAGACAAAAAAGACTTCTATGAAGGAATTATTAATAGATTAGAAAGAAGATATATGGAAACATCTTCTACATGGATAAGAGATTGGTTAGAAAACTATATGGTAGAACACACTTGTGATACTTGTCATGGAGCACGTTTAAATGACAATGTTTTACAAGTAAAATTAGGAAAGAAAAATATTTATGAAGTGACAACAATGTCCATTAAAGAACTAATTCCTTTTTTTAAAAGTTTAAAATTATCAGAAGAAAAAAAAGAAATAGCCAGATTAGTAATAAAAGAAATTTTAGATAGATTAGAGTTTTTATCAAACGTTGGTCTAGAATATCTAACTTTGAGTAGAAGCGCAGGAACATTATCCGGAGGAGAAGCACAAAGAATTCGCCTAGCAACTCAAATTGGGTCTCACCTAACAGGAGTACTATACGTACTAGATGAACCTAGTATTGGACTACATCAAAGAGATAATGAACGTTTAATCAACTCAATGTTAGAAATGAGAGATTTAGGAAATACTTTAATTGTAGTAGAACATGACACAGATACAATGTTAGCAAGTGATTATTTAGTAGATATTGGTCCAGGAGCTGGAAATGAAGGAGGAAACATCATTGCACAAGGAACCCCACAAGAAGTAATGAAAAATGAAAATAGTATTACTGGACAATACTTAAGTGGAAAAATGAGTATTGAAACTCCTAAAAAAAGAAGAAAAGGCACTGGAAAATATCTAAAAATTAAAGGAGCAAAAGAAAATAATTTAAAAAATATTAATGTCGATATTCCTTTAGGAACATTTACTTGTGTAACAGGTGTATCAGGAAGTGGAAAATCTTCTCTAATAAATGAAATATTATGCAAGGCTGTATCACAAAAAATATATAACAGTAAAGAAAAGCCAGGAAAACATGACAAGATACTAGGAATTGACAATTTAGACAAAATAGTAGCTATCTCTCAAAATCCAATTGGAAGAACACCACGTTCAAATCCAGCAACATACACAGGAGTATTTGATGATATTAGAACAGTTTTTACAACAACAAAAGAAGCAAAGATGTATGGCTTTGAAAAAAACAGATTTTCATTCAATGTCAAAGGTGGAAGATGTGAAGCTTGTCGTGGAGATGGAGTTAAAAAAATAGAAATGCATTTTTTACCAGATGTTTATGTTCCTTGTGAAGTTTGCCATGGAACCCGTTATAATGGAGAAACTCTTAACATAAAATATAAAGGTAAGAACATAGCAGAAGTATTAGATATGAGAGTAACAGAAGCACTTCATTTTTTTGAAAACATTCCAAAAATTAAAAGAAAATTACAAGTTTTGGAAGACGTAGGATTAGGATATATAAAATTAGGACAAAGTGCTCCAACTTTATCAGGAGGAGAAGCTGAAAGAGTAAAATTAGCAAAAGAATTACAAAAAATATCTACTGGAAAAACACTATTCATTTTAGATGAACCAACTACAGGATTACATACTCATGATATAAAGCGATTACTTGCAATTTTACAAAAAATAGTAGATAATAAAGATACTGTAGTAGTAATTGAACATAATTTAGATGTTATAAAAGTAGCTGATCATATCATAGATTTAGGACCAGAAGGTGGAGATGAAGGAGGAACTATCGTTGCAGAAGGGACCCCAGAAGAAGTTGCAAAAGTAAAAGAGTCATATACAGGACAATTTTTAAAAAAAATCCTTTAGAGGTGATAAAGTGCAATTAATTATAAAAGAAAAAAATAAAATACGAATTAATAGATTTGTAGATTGGATAATACATATGATAGGTTACACCATTGTATTTATATTTGTAACTAGTTTTTTTAATTCAATTTATATTGATAGTAATCATTTAATTATATGGTCTACAATTATTGTCTTATTAATCTATATTATGAATAAAACAATAAAACCCGTCTTAGTTACCCTAACAATTCCAATTACAGGACTTACATTAGGATTGTTCTATCCATGTATCAATGTCTTTATTCTAAAACTAGTAGACTGGTTATTAGGAAAGCACTTTCAAATAAAAAACCTATTAATTGCACTTTTTGTAGCAATTCTTTTATCAATAACAAATTTTATAATGGAACGAATTATTGAAAAAATCATAGAAAAGGTAAAAAAATATGAATAGTGTTCTTTTTGATTTTGGTTTTTTAGAAATAAAATGGTATTCCTTTTTAATACTTATTGCCATGCTAGTAGCATTTTTTATAATATCAAAAGAAGCAAGAAAAAAAGGACTAGATGATGATGTATTAATAAATATTCTTTTTTATGGAATGATTATTGGTATTTTAGGAGCAAGAATTTATTATATAATATTTAATTTAGATTATTATTTATCAAATCCCTTAGAAATATTCATGGTATGGAATGGCGGCTTAGCAATTCATGGTGGAATAATTGCAACTTTAATATTTTTGCTTTTATATTCAAAAAAGAAAAATTTAAATTTCTTATTAATGTTAGATATAATTGTGGTAGGAGTAATTTTAGCACAATCAATAGGTAGATGGGGAAATTTTTTTAATCAAGAAGCCTATGGAAGAACTGTAACACTAGATTTTTTAAAAAATATGCATCTACCAAAATTTATTATTAATGGCATGTATATTGATGGATCATACAAAGAACCAACGTTTCTTTATGAATCAATCTTTTCCTTCATTGGTTTTATAAATTTAATAACAATCAGAAAAATATCAAAAATAAAAGTAGGACAATTATCAGGAATATACTTCATTTGGTATGGATTAGAAAGATTTATTATTGAATCTTTTAGAGCAGATTC
>CADBNY010000090.1 GCA_902796215.1 uncultured Erysipelotrichaceae bacterium
AAAACTTTTGTCATAAAAAAATTATCTAATTTCTAATTAAATATTTTTTTTAATTTTACATGAAACATGTAAACAAAAACATTTCTATTTCTTCAAAACCATCTTTTTTAAAGTAAATAATAAATTATTACCAAAAATTTTTTTCGTTAAACCACAAAAATTAGAATAACCAAAATAAGCACACATTCCTATAGCAGTGTATATAATAATAAACCACAAATTATGAATTCGTACATTAGAAGAGAAAGGAACAAAGAATCTAACAATAACCAAACACACAATCATTAAAATGGATGAACACATAATATCAACAAAATTTTTAATAACTGATTCAAAAGAAATAGAATATTTTTTTTGCAAAACAATTAAACAAATAAAAAATGATGTAAAATATCCAATAATAGTAGCAGTAATTGCCCCATAATAAGCTGGAAATCTCATTTGATAAAAAGCAAATAATAATTTATTATTTAAAAAAACTTTTAATAATACTCCAACTAATAAACTAATGAATACGATTTTAAAATCTTTTAAAGATTGTAAAACAATTACAGTAAAAGTAAAAAGAGAAACAAATAAACCAACAAAGATATAATAAGATAATATGTTAGGACCATAAATACTACTTCCATAAAATAAATTCCAAATTGGCTCAGCAAGAAAACTAATACCTAAAGTAAGAGGAATCGTTAAATATAATAAAACATTTAACCCTTGAACAATTCTTTTATGAATTTGCTGTTTCTCTTCTTTTACTAAACTTTCAGTAAGATTAGGAATCAAACTAACAATAATTCCAGAAGAAATAGCTAAAACAATCATATTAAATTTTTGTGCCCAAGTAGAAAATATAGAATAAATAGTTTCAGCCTCCATAGGAGAAAAAGATGCCTTTCGTACTAAAAACTTTATAAGAGTAAGCATATCAGAATAACCATAAAAAGATTTAAACAAATCTATAAGAATAAAAGGAATTGCATAATAGAAAATCTTCCTAAGAATAGCCTTATTTGTAACAATAGGTTCATTAACTGAATGATAAGTCTTTTGAAATTTATTTCTATTTTTAAACCTTTTCAAAAATAAATAAACATATGAACTAAAAGCACCTACTGTTGCTCCAAATAAAGCAACACCAACACAACTAGTTAAATTAAAACGGAAAACTTTTAAAAACAAAAAGCTTCCAAAAATTATAATAGAAACTCTAATAAGTTGTTCTAAAACTTGAGAAATAGATGATGGGCTAAAAAAACGATGTCCTTCAAAAAAGCCTCTATAAACACTAAGGGTTGGAACAATCAAAATAGCAGTTCCAATAACTCTAATGACAAAAGTAATATCTTGAACTGTATTTCCTCCAACAACATCACCTAATATAGCTTTAGCTAAAAAAGGTGCAAAAACAAAAACAAGTAAAAAGCAAACTAATCCTAGTATTTGAGCAATCCTTTTTCCTAAAACAAAAGCTTGATTTTTTGCTTTCTGATAACCCAGAGTACGATATTCAGAAACAACTCGACTAATAGCTAATGGAATTCCTGCAGTAGATAAAGATAAAAATCCTGTATAAATCGTATAAGCATAGCCATAAAGAGCACCACCCTTTTCACCAATAATTGCATGAAAGGGCACCACATACAAGGCCCCCAAAATTTTAGATACAAGTATTCCAATAGTTGTAATAAATGTACCAGTTAAAAAACTAGATTTTTTCATAGTAATATCTTTCATAATGCCTCCATTATACCTATTATACAAAAAAATAAAGTACTATAAAAGTACTTTATAGAGTTTTAAATAACCCTAATCAACCATTATTACTCATTATTACTATTTTTCAAGATAAATAATCATAGCTGAAAAACAAAAAATTTGTTCTTCACTAAAGATACCAACACCAACTTGATATCTGATATCAATAACTTCAATATCATTCACTTCTATAAAAGAATTAATATCTTCTTCTAAATCTTCTTCATTTTCCTCATCAAAAATTTTAACTTTCATAACATCACCAAAGAAAGTATAAAAGAAAAAAGAATAAAAAATTGTTGAAAAAACTATTGTCTAATTTTTTGTTTTCCTTTTTTACTATCAATACGTTCATTAATATCTAATTCAATGATAGAATCAATCACTTTATAACGATAGAAATTTTTTATAGCAGAAAAATTCCCTTCATTATTCGCTAAGTTCATTGCCTGATGATAAGCTGTTTTCTCCCTAGAACGAATATAGATAGGGGGCAAATTAACATTCTCTAATAAGTCATTAATAAAACAACGAATAGTTCTACCATTGCCATCTTTAAATGGATGAATTTTAATTAATAAACATTTCAATTCTACACATAAATCTAAATAAGCTAACATATCATCAACTGTTTTTACATGTTTTGCCAATTCTTTTAAAGCAAGAACACTTTCATTAGCGCTATCGATACGATCACGAATCATAGACCACTCAGATAGTTCAGTTCCAGTTCCGGGAAGAAAAACATCTTCGTTACGGAAAAAACCTCCATATTGAGAATAAGGTGCAAAAGTATATAATTTAGAATGTAACTCTCTTAAAATATAAGATGTATAATTCTTACAAAAATAATTAGACTTACGAGCTTCTTCAAAAACTTTGTCCATATCATTTTCATGAAGATATTTGTACATAAATCGAAGTCCCTTCATCTCTTCAGGAGTATGAGCAGATTCCAATTCACTTTCTTGTTTTATATAATGAGAAATAAATTTCTTTTTCATATTATCAAACATTATCTCATTAGGATTTAACATATAATAAAGTCGTATTAATTTCGTCGGAATAATCCCTTCTTCTTCATATAAAATATCTCGCCCTTTTCTGTACTGATAACCTAAAAAAGTTTCTAAAATAACAAACTCAGGATCAACTCCATTTCTTTTAAGAATTTCCATTGTTGCTATTATATCATCAGTTTTTTCAATTATTTCCATAGTATTTCCCCCTCTTTAAAAACGCCATTATTATATCACAAACATCACAAAAAGTCAAAAATAGAGACTATCAAGTCCCTATTTCACAACAATATTAACAATTCTTCCTTTAATAACAATCATTTTAACGATTTCTTTTCCTTCAATATGCTTTAAAACATTTTCACATTCCATAGCTTTTTCCTTAATAGCCTGCTCATCATCATCAATAGAAATAGTAATTGTACCACGAACTTTTCCATTTACCTGAACAGCAATATCTTTTGTTTGCTCTACAATTTTTTCCTCATTATATTCAGGCCATTTTCCCTCACAAATTGGAGAATAACCAATTGTTTCATTCAATTCTTCTGTAATATGAGGAGCCATTGGATTTAATAAAATTAACAACAAACGATAATCCTCTTTCGTAATAGAATCTAAATCTTCATAAGCATTTGCTAAAATCATCAAACTAGAAACTGCAGTATTATAACCCATATGTGTTAAATCATACTCATATTTCATAATTGTTTTATTTTGTAAAACTTCTAAAGATTCAGTAAATCCTTCTTGATCATTAATTTTATCTTTTAAGCGAATAACTTTATCCAAAAATCTACGACAACCTCTCAAAGAATCTGTACTCCAAGGAGCATCCATTTGATAATCTCCCATAAACATTTCATATATTCTTAAAGTATCTGCCCCATACTCATTAACAATATCATCAGGATTAATAACATTACCTTTAGATTTACTCATTTTCTGATTGTCACTACCCAAAACCATACCATGACTTACTCGGGTCCAAATCATTTCCTTATTAGGAACAAGTCCAATATTATATAAAAATTGTACCCAGAATCGTGCATATAATAAGTGTCTAGCAGTATGTTCCATTCCACCATTATACCAATCAACATGATTCCAATATTTCATATTTTCCATTGAAGCAAATTCTTTATCATTATGAGCATCCATAAAACGTAAGAAATACCACGAAGATCCTGCCCAGTTAGGCATAGTATCAGTTTCTCTCTTAGCATCCCCACCACAATTAGGGCACTTACAATTAACCCAATCAGTAATATTAGCAAGTGGGCTTTCCCCATCCTCTGTAGGCTCGTATTCGGCAACATCAGGAAGTAACAATGGCAAGTCCTCTTCATTTAATGGCACCCAGCCACATTTTGGACAATTAACCATTGGAATTGGTTCACCCCAAAATCTTTGCCTTGAGAATATCCAATCCCTCATTTTATAATTATTGACTCTTCTACCCAATTTTTTCTCTTCTAACATATCGGAAATCTTTTCTCTAGCTTCATCAACAATCATACCATCAAATTCTTCAGAATTCATCATCTTATATTCATGACCCATATAATCATATTTTTCAATAGCATGCTCTGATATATCTCCACAATCAATAACTTGAATAATTTCAAGATTATGCTCTTTCGCATATTCAAAATCTCTCTGATCATGACTAGGTACAGCCATAACAGCACCTGTACCATAATCGCCTAATACAAAGTCTCCTAAGAAAACAGGTACTTCTTTTCCATTAACAGGATTAATAGCTTTAATTCCCTCTATCATAACACCCGTTTTTCCTTTATTAAGTTCGGTTCTATCCATTGCACTCTTCTTAGCAGTCTCTTTAATATAAGTTTCAACTTCCTTTTTATTTTTTACTCTAGGCATTAACTCTTTAATAAGCTTTCCATCAGGAGCAATAACAAAGAAAGTAATACCATAAATAGTTTCAGGACATGTAGTAAATACAGAGAAATTTCCTCCTCCAACAATTTCTACATCTATCTCTACTCCAGTAGACTTACCTATCCAATTAATTTGACCTATTTTAACTCTATCCGCAAAATTAGTATCATCTAAACCCTTCAATAAATCTTCTGAATAGTCACTCATACGAAGCATCCATTGACTCTTTTCCTTTTGTTCAACAACACTTCCACATCTTTCACAAACCCCACCAGCAGCATCTTCATTAGATAAAACACTTTTACAAGTTGGACACCAATTAACTGGTACAGTATCTTTATAAGCCATTCCATGTTTATAAAATTGTAAAAATTGCCACTGTGTCCATTTATAATAATCTGGATCCGTTGTAGAAAATTCCCTACTCCAATCAAATGAGAAACCTAAAGACTTCATTTGATTTTTAAAAGTTTTAATATTTTCCTTAACAGCTTCCTTTGGATGAATATGATTCTTAATAGCATATTGCTCAGCAGGAGCACCAAAAGCATCCCACCCCATTGGATATAAAACATTATATCCTTGTAAACGCATCATACGAGCCATAGCATCTTGAGCAGTATAACTTCTGACATGCCCAACATGCAAACCAGATCCACTAGGATAAGGAAATTCTACCAAAATATAATATGGTTTTTTATCACTTTTTTCAGTAACTTCAAAGCTTTGATGTTTATCCCAATATTTTTGCCATTTTTTTTCAATTTCACTATGATTCATTTTTTATCATTCCCTTCCTTTTATAAAATAAATAAACTATATGATAACTTAATAATATAACAACAAAAGTTAATATAAAACCAACAACAATTTCTAAGAAAAGATTTGAAAGATTCAAAACAATACTAACAATTACTGCAATATCAAAAGAAGAAACAAGACTCACATTTTGTAAAAGCTGATTATATTTTATTTTATCTAAATCCAAATGATACCGATGTACTAAATAAAATACTTCAATAGGATGTTTTTTCTTTTTCTTTCTCTTTGCCCATGGTATAACAAACAATTGATATAAAATAAAAATAAAAATAAAACTCAATAAAAATAAAACTAATTCTTCCATAAAATCCTTTCAAAAAAAAACTCATCCCTAACATAAGGACGAATTTTTCGCGGTACCACCTTAATTTGTAATAATATTACACTCTTAATATTGATAAAGGAATTACCCTTTTTGCTCCAAAGACAAGTTCATAAATTATTACTACCTGTTTCCACCAAGCACAGGTTCTCTAAAAATAATAAAAAATACTACTACTTCTTTTTCCAAACAAAATATAAAAATATTATAACATAAAAGAAAAAAAAGCCAAGAAAAAGATTTACAATTTAATAATTATAATTAATATCTAAAAACATTGAAACAAAATCTTGAGATTTAAAAAGCTCATTTTCAGTATCACAAAAATGATTTTCATTCATAGAAAATATTTTTAATAATTCATTTTCAATGTCCATATAAGAATACTTTTCATTATTTTTTAATAACTCATTTAATTCTTTTCTTAAATAAATACACATTTCAATTTTTTCATCATCACTTAAACCAGCATAAAGTCCATCTGTCTTTGAAATTTCAATTAAAAATTTTATTAAAGATTTATCATCACAAAAAGTATTTCTTAAATATTCTAAAACAGACCCATCTTTAGACATAACACTTTTCTGAAATTGAGAAAGTTGCTTTAAGACAGATTCTCCTCCTTTCCTAGCTATCTTCAACAAAAAATCATAATTATCAATTATTCTTAAACATACTAAATCCATATCTTCTAAAGTAACTCCTTCTAAAGAATCCATCCAGCAACTAGAATTACCTTGATAGAATATTAAATAAGAATAATTTTGGACAAGCTCTAAAAGATTTCTTTTTTCATTTTCCTCTAAATCTACAAAATTATCAGATAAAAACGAATCATTCAAATCCCCTCTTAAAAGATGAACAATCATAAAATCATGCAAGCAAACAAGATTATCTTGTTTATGATTTGAAAAAGGAATACTTTCAAAATATTGAATAATAGTATCTTGTTCTAATTTTTCCAATCTCTTTAATTGATCACTAAGTTCCATAACACCATCTCCTAAAATTCGTTTATGTAATCTAAAAGTTTTAAAAACAAATTAATATGTTCTTTAGATAAACCATCTTTTTTCAATTTCCGAAGAGCAATACGTTTTTTATTCATAGGTAGTTCTCCAAAAATAATATTTGCAATTTCTTCCTTTAAATATGTATTGATCTGCAAATCCATCAAAATACTATCTAAATCGTCATTAATTAATCGAACAGCATCAATTTCAATATCTTTTCCTTTACAATTAATTGTTAACTGTCCAATTGTTGGAACGTTTTTAACCTCAACAATAAAATCGTTTCCTTCAATATAATTTTCTGAACTAAGTTTTTCAGAATTAAAATAAATTGTAACATTATCAGCTTGTTTTGTATTACGAAATACCATCTTATAATTACGTCGCTCAGGAACAATACCACTCTTTCCATCAATAGAACGTATAATAACAGTATAATTATTTCGTAAATAGTTATAATCAATAGAAGTTTTTAAATAATAACCTTGACGATACAAAGAAGTTATACCATCATCTTCATACAACGTATATGTGTTACTTGCCCCAGGAAATATTTGAATCTCTAAATCTGTAGGAATCCCTATATTATTATAATCACTTCTATTAGAAAATGGGATTATAGATCCAGAATGTGCAAAAACTGGATAATCTGATTCCTTAAAGAAAGAAACGTATTTTTTATTTCCTGGAAACTTTTTACCAGTAACCAAATCATACCATGTTCCATCCGGGACAAAAAAGCGATGAATAGTACGGTTCATTATTGGATCTTTTTGATCTAAAATAGGACACACCAATAATTGAGAACCAAAATAATATTGATTCTTATATAAATCATCATCATAAACCCACATATAATTATAGTAAAAAGGTTGAATTAAAGGTGTTCCAGACCTTGTATAGTTATAAGCCTCCGTATACAAATATGGAATCAATCGATGGCGAAGTCTCAAATAATCAGCAGCTATATTCTCTGTTTTAGCATCCCATACCCAAGGTTCTTTTTTATAATATCTTCCTCTTGCACCATGAAAACGTAAAATAGGCCCAAAGGTACTAAGTTGAACATAACGAAGATATAATTCACCATCTTCAATTCCCCCATGATTACCACCAACATCATGACTCCACCAACTAACTCCAATATTTGCTGCATTCAAATATTGAAATGGCAATTTTTTCAAGCATTGCCAACTAATTTCACTACTTCCACCATATAAAACTGAATACCTATGTGGAGCTATCACTGGTCCACGAGCCAATATCAAAGGCCTTTTATTACTATTACGTCCAGAATCTAAATATAGATAATGATTAAGAGTCCATAATCTCAAAATATCATTACGACCATCAAAATCATTCCAAAAAAAGTCAACTCCTAAAGCTTCTAAAGGATGCAAAAAAAGTTTAAATAAAGCATCTAAAAGCTTAGGATTTAAAGGATCAAACTTAATGATAGCTGGTGCTTGAATTTGTAAAAGTCCTACTGCTTGAGAATAATATTGCTCATGTGGATAAATACCATTCATTGGATTAATGCAAAGACCAACACGAATTCCTCTACGATGGAATTCATTAATCATTGATTGCGGATTAGGAAATAACTCTGGATTAAAAGTAAATCCAGTTTTTAAATCTTTAAAATCACCTACATTACGTAAATGCCAATCATGATCAAAAACCATAACAGAAAAAGGGATTTTCTTTTTTTCAAAATGTCGAATCAATTCTTTTGTACTTTGTTCATCATATTGAATATTACGACTCCACCAATTTCCCAATGCAAAACGTGGTATTAAAGCCGGTGCTCCAGTAATCTTAAAATAATCAAAAAGGGCCTTTTTAAAGTCTTTGTCATACATAAAAACATACATATCTAAATAATTTGAGATAGGTTCTTCAAAAGTTCCATCTTCCATAATTATTTTACTAAATGAATCATCTATAGAAACAAATCCATCTAAAGAATATAAACCCTTCTGCATGTTTAAAGGAATATCAACGTCAACTCCCACCATATTTCCAAGCATATTTCTTACTTCTGGATGGCCAACATACCAATCTTTACTACGATCTCTTTCACGAGAAAGCAAAGTTATTTTTAGATTTTTCATAGGATCAACTTTAGACCCAACAAAAGGTTGTCCCTTAATATAATTTAAAGAAAAATACTTTGTCGTTATTTCTACTACATTTGCATCTTGACGAACAGAAAAATCAGGTAATCCCACATTTCTATTTTTTATTAACTGCGTAGGCCTATCATTAAAGTTACCAGATGGAGAAAATTCAAGACGAACAACTCTTTCCGTAATAACAGAAAACCGATAATTTTCCCCTTGAACCACAACTTTTTTATCACTAGCAGCTCTAGAGTAATCAACTTCAAATTGTTTTCCAAGTGGATACATACCAAACACCTTCTTATTATTCTAATAACATATTATCACATAAAAAACAAAAATACTACGAAAAATATCGAAGAAAAAAAACTTTACTGTTAAAAAAATTAATTACATTCTACTACCTGTAATCAATTTTTCACTATTATCTACAACAAAATACTAAAATTATTTATCTAAAAATATTGCCCAATATTCTTCCAATGTTAACTTATTATCATAAATATATTTTGCAGCCTTCTCCCCTACATAGCGATAATGCCAAGGTTCATTCCGAAAACCTGTAATATTTTCACCACTTTTAGAAAAACGATGAATAAAACCATATTCATAAGCATGTTCTAACATCCACTTATATTCTTTGCTGTTTAAAAATACTGAAACATTTTTACTTCCAATATCAAATGCAAGCCCCGTTTGATGTTCAGAATAACCTGGCTTTGCCACATACTTATCAACATAGCTTTGACCATAAGCTTTTAAGTAATCATTTACAACTGCTTCTTGATCTTGATAACTACGATATGCAGAATTAATAACAATTTGATATCCTTCTTCAAAAGCTTTTTGACTCATCTTTATATAAGCAGCAAGCGCTTCACTATTACACAAAAAGCCCTCCTCAGAAGCATATTTCTTATCAATCACAACCAAATCATCAGGTTCAAAATCAGAAGACAAATGGTGGTGCTTATTAACTAACATATCAAATGAAAATTTTTCTACTAAAGTACTATCATTGTAATCTTCTTTATCCAAATCCAAATTAACAAATAATACTGTGTCTTCTTCATCTTCTCCCGTTTCATCAGAATATGAAACATATCTATCATAATTATCAAGTTTAGCATAAGGAACACTAAAAAATTCTTCCAAATATTTTACTTTATCTCTTTCTGTAAATCTTTCAACTGCTTCATCATTCCCATGCGATAAAATAATATTAATATCACTATTACTATATCCTTTTTTCAAAAGCCGATTAATATGAAGAATGAGTCTTTTATGTGAAACATAATGAATTTTACGATAATTATCTAAATAATTTTCATCATAATATTTACTTTCAAAAGCTGCATTTAAAGTCTCATTTTTACCAACAGACAAAATATAATCTTTTTTAAAAGAAAACAAAATATTTTTACTTGCTTCCTTACTATACTCCAAACTAGTAAGATCATGAATTTGTTTACAATAAAATAGAAAAAAGCCTAAGGAAAGACAAATAAAGAAACAAAATATCTTTAAAAATATAGAAAATTTGGGTTTAATTTTAATTTTGCTTACTTTCTTCAAATCCTATCACCTAACTTAACATAATAATAACACAAAATATTGAAAAAAACTAGATAGTCTGCTACAATGAATACGTTTTAAAATGACATTATATAAAGAGGTTTTTATGAATAAATTTAAATACTCAAACAACAATAAACGTTATCACACTTTAGATTATTTTTACAAAAAAAATTTTGGTAAAAAAATTTTTAAAGTGAGTTTAAATGCTGGTTTTTCATGTCCAAACATAGATGGAACTGTAGGATATGGAGGTTGTATCTATTGTTCAAAATTAGGAAGTGGAGAATTTGCTGGAAATAAAAAAGACCCCATAGAAAAACAATTTATAGAAATAAGAGACAAAATGTTAAAAAAATGGCCAGACGCTAAATATATTGGCTACTTTCAAGCACGAACAAACACTTATGCGCCTGTGGAAAAATTAAAAAGCATTTATGAACCCATTTTAAAAATAGAAAATGTTATTGGATTAAACATTGCAACTAGACCAGATTCAATTTCTAAAGAATGCCTAGACTATTTAGAAGAATTAAGCAAAAAGACTTACCTAACAATAGAACTAGGATTACAAACAACAAATCCCAAAACTGCTAAAATTATTAATAGATGCCACTCTCTAGAATGTTTTGATAATATGGTAAAAAAATTAAGAGAAAGAAACATTAATGTTGTTGTTCATATTATAAATGGACTCCCTCATGAAACAAAAGATGACATGTTAAATACAATCAAGCATATAAATAAATTAGATATACAAGGCATAAAAATACATATGCTAAGTATTATAAAAAACACACCACTAGAAAAAATGTATTACAAAGAAAATTTTCACATACTATCAAAAGAAGAATATATTGACATTGTAATAAATCAATTAGAATTACTAAGACCAGAAATAGTAATACATAGAATTACTGGAGATCCCAAAATTGATGAATTAATAGAACCAAATTGGTTAACAAAAAAATTTTGTGTATTAAATGATATTGATAAAGAAATGGTTAGAAGAGACACCTATCAAGGAGCAAAATGTACGAATATTTAATTATAATCAACGCATTATGTTTTCTATTATTTGGATATGATAAAAAACAAGCAATAAAAAAACAAGGTCGAATTCCTGAAATAACACTTATAATATTATCATTTATGGGTGGTAGTATTGGCTCATTACTTGGAATGCAACTATTTCATCACAAAACAAAAAAAATTAAATTTATAATACTAATCCCATTAAGTATAATATTTACTTTATTAATTATTTTTTTGCATTGACTCTCCCCTTAAGGGAAGTGATATTCTCATATTGAAAGGAGAAATTGTATGTATAAAATCGGAGATTTTTCAATTTTAAGTAATGTAACAATTAAAACATTAAGGTATTATGACACTATCGATCTATTCAAACCAAAAATAATAGATAAGTTTACAGGATATAGATATTATAGTGATGAACAACTAGAAGATTTTTCGTTAATACTTAAATATAAAGATTTAGGTTTTTCACTAGAAGAAATTAAAAAATTAATTAATAATAATGATAAAAACAAGGAAATAAAAAATAAAATTGATAATCTTACATTAGAAATAATTGAAAATGAAAGAAAAATACAATGTTTAAGTAATATGTTAAAAAAAGATAATACAAATATAAGGGTAGAATACAAACCATACAAAGAGCCAACAATAATAGGTAAAAAATACACAATAAAAAATAGAAATGAAATAGAAAAAAAGCAACAAGAGATAAAACAAGAATTAGAAAAATTAAACATTTCATATGGACAAAAAATATTTTGCAATTTTGAATTAGGATATGAAGAAGAGAATATCGATTGTTTAATTGGATATACCACATCAGAAGATTTAACAAAATTAGATTTGCAAGATTTCATTTATTTAGGTAGTTCACCATGGCATTATAAAATCATAGGAGAAGGTAAAATTTCAGAATTAAATAATATATACAAGAATATTATATTATATGCAAATAATAACAATATTCAAATTAGAGATTTTTATACTGAAAGATATAACAAAGAAACAGTGGAAATTTATGCAGAAGCATTTGATTTAAATGAAAAAAATGAAGAATATGAAAAGCATCTAAACAATTATCATTTTACAAATGAATTAGATAATAATTTAGTTGGTTCTTATCAAATAAGAGAAATTCTTCCATCAATGAAATATATGGCTAATCCCAAAAAACAAAAAAGTTCTTTAGATACAAACTTTAAAGAATTAATATTAAATTCCGATGGAACAACAAATTATCCATATATTCACTGGAATAAAAAAGAACTAATAATGGAATTTGACAATAAAAAGATACCATTACCTATTTATAAAAGAACGTATAATAATGAAACATACATAACAATATTAATGAATGAATCATACACATTTTATGAATCACAAAGGCCAATAGAATATTTATATAAAAAAATTAAATAGAAAAAAGCTATTACGAAATGTAATAGCTTTTATTATTTGTCATTACCAATTGTTTCTTTTATAACAGAACCAGCTGTTACCAATCCTTGCAAATCGCTAGGAACAATAATCTTAGTTGCAGTACCATTAGCAACATCTACCATTGCCTCATAGCTTTTTAATTTTAATACAGCTTCATCCATTTTTGCTTCTTTTAAAAGTTTTAAACCTTGAGCAGTAGCTTCTTGAATTTTAATAATTGCTTCAGCTTCTCCTTCAGCAGCCTTTATTTTAGCTGCCTTTTCAGCATCAGCCCTTAAAATGACACTTTCCTTTTCACCTTCAGCAATTAAGATAGCAGCTTTCTTTTCACCTTCAGCTTTCAAAATGGCTTCACGTCTTTCGCGCTCTGCTCTCATTTGTTTTTCCATAGATTCTTGAATATCTCTAGGTGGTAAAATATTTTTTACTTCAACACGATTAACCTTTACTCCCCAAGGATCAGTAGCTTCATCCAAAATACTTCTCATCTTTGTATTAATAACATCACGTGAAGTAAGAGTTTCATCTAACTCCAACTCACCAATAATATTACGAAGTGTTGTAGCAGTTAAGTTTTCAATTGCATTAATTGGATTTTCAACCCCATAAGAGTATAATTTTGGATCCGTTATTTGAAAATAAACAACTGTATCTATTTGCATTGTAACATTATCTTTTGTAATAACTGGTTGTGGAGCAAAATCTTTAACAATTTCTTTTAA
>CADBNY010000091.1 GCA_902796215.1 uncultured Erysipelotrichaceae bacterium
CCTATAATTTTATTATCTTCTATTTTAGCAATATTATTATCTTCTATTATCCACTTGATTGTATTTATTCTTGATAATTCTTCTTCGGTTAAATCCATTGTTTTAAGAATGTTTTCTATTTCATCAAAAGAACCTCTTTTTATCACTCGACTTGCTTCTTTGTTTTCATGTTCAAAATAATAATATCCGTAAGAATCACTTCCTCCTACATTATCGGCAACAAGGAAACGATTATCACTTGCATAATTAACATCAGTAAAAAAGTATTCATTATTTAGCTTTATGGTCTCTACTTTATTTAGTTCTTTATCATAGTAAGAGAGGTTTGCCATGGGAATTTCGTTTGCATCATAGTCATGTGATAGAATAAAGAAACCTCCCTCTTCTTTTCGAATTCTTACATTTGTTCCTGGTGTTTCTGGACTTATTTCTTTTAAAACATTAAAGTCTGTGTCCATTTCCGCAATTATTGGTGTCATCCAGTCATATCCCATGGATTCTACAAATTTCATTGTTTTTCCCACACCTATTATTTTTGAGTCATCTTTTTCTATACTTAAAATTACATAGTCTTTTTTTTGAGATGATACTAAGCTACCATCTTTATCTAATTTAAAGAAATATGATTTAGATATTGTTGATCTGGAGCAAGACTAATATATATCGAATCTTCATCTATGATTATTTCATCATATATTTCTGTCTCCATTGACCAAATGCTTCCACCATCATTTGTATAATATTCTTCAGGATGCAAATATAATTGTTCTTCTTTTATTGAGTTTCCATCTGTATCCATTTTTATAAATGTATAAACTGTATTAATGTCATAAATATAGAAATTATTGTTATTATTTCCAGTTGGTTCTGTTCGATTATAAGTGATATCTTTAAATCCTTTAGTAACTGTATATATTTCATCATTATATATACGAATTCTAGTTGTTTCTGTTTCATTATGATTTTCTAATATTGGTTTGTGCCATAATATTTCTCCTGTTTTATTAACTTTTACTATTTCTGTCTTTATAAATTTGGAATATGGAACATTTGCATCCGCAAACTGATAGTTTCCTATTACATAAATGTTATCATTTGAATCTACTGCCATTGATCTGGGATAAAAATCGTTGTTCAAATTCAAATTAATTTGCCATTCAATATCATTACCATTCATTTTTATTAAATTTTGTTTTTCAATAGATAGTACATTTTTCTCATTGTCTTCTACTGATATTTGGTTAAAATTAGCCCCTGATATTGGATGTGGCTCTGTCTCTATTTTTGCACTTACTATACATGGGATAAATAATATGACTGCTAATAAAAGTATTTTAATTCCTATTTTTTTCATAAACTCTCCTTTATCTTTGTTTAATTTTATTATATGTAACTTTAATGTTTATTTCTATATAATTTATTTACTGGGATGTCAATTTACAAAAAAAAAAGACTTTTGATGTCTATTTGCTTTTTTTATAACTATATACTATTTGAACTTCTTTAGGTGTTAATTTTCGATATTCTCCTGATTTTAAATCATTTACTTGAAAATTTCCTATTCTTTTTCTTGTTAATTTTTCCACATGAAATCCAACTGCTTCAAACATTTTCTTTACTTGATGATTTTTTCCTTCGTGAATTGTTATTTCTACCATGCAAGTATTATTTGTTTGATTTACCTTCTTTAATTTTACATGAGATGCTTTTACTTTTGCGTTGTCTATTTTAATACCATTTTTTAGCATATCTATTTGTTCTTTTTTGATAATGCCCTCTATTTTAGCAAGATATACTTTATCAATATTGTTAGCTGGGTGTGTTAAAATATTAGAAAATTCTCCATCATTTGTTAAAAGTAATACTCCTGTTGTATCATAATCTAGTCTTCCAACTGGATAAATACGAGAATTGGTATTAATTAAATCTATAACTGTTTTTCTTCCTTTATCATCGCTTGTTGAAGTAATAACTCCTCTAGGTTTATTTAATAAATAATATTCTTTTTGTTCTTTTTCGAGAATTTTTCCATCTATTTCAATGATGTCTTTTGGAGATACTTTTGTTCCTAATATATCTACTACTTTACCATTTACTAATACTTTTCCTTCTTTTATTAATTCTTCGGATTTTCTTCTTGAAGCTATTCCTGATGCAGCTATTACTTTTTGTAATCGTTCCATAAAAAACCTCCTTATCGAGTTCTTTCTGTTGCTCATTATATCATGTTTTTACCTATTTTTCTATAATAAATGATGTTTTTACAGAATATTGTATTGTAGTTTTATATAAGAGAGATTCTCCTTTTTACCATTTTTTCATCTGGGTTATTTAATGAATTTCTAGTTTCACTATATAAAGCCCATCTTTCTTGACTTTCTTGTCTTTGTTGTAAATAGTAAGAAATCTTTTTCTCATATTCCTTTTGTTTTTGCTCTTCAACTTGTTGTATATATTCTAATAAAGAGTCAAAATCTCTCTTAAAATATTCAGCAAAACTATCAATTGCTGGTGTAATTATTTCTATTCCTTTTTTTAATCCTTCTGATAAATAAGATGTTTCATTATAGTTACTAATTTTATTGAATATGATGTTCTTTACATTTTCTATTGTTAATTCACTAGCAGGAAAATAGTTTTCATAATATCCCCATTCGGTTTCGTTGAAATGGTTGAGATATATACTCGCTATTTCATCTTTTTCAGTATAGACATAGATACTTCCTCCACCAAGATATTCGCCTTTATACTCGCTATATTTTATATATAGTGTTTTCTTTTCTTTTTTATCTTCTATAGAAATAATTGTTTCACCGTTATTATTGCAAATACAAATTTCTAAATTATCATAATATATAGTTGTTTTCCCATATTCTTCCATGTGAATTTCTTCATCATTTATTCCTTGAAAAATATATTTATTTATTCCATAATCGCACTCATATGGATGCATCTCACAAAGATCTATATCAACACAGTAAGCTTTACGAGGCGCAATGCGTTCTTGGTTTTCTTTATCTATTAGTGCTTCAACTCCTTGAAGCCCGCTACCTAAAATAACTTCATAACCTAATCCCTCTAAAATATTTATAGTGTGATTGCCAATCATGTATTTATCTTCAATATTACTCATAATAACCTCCCTAATTACGATATATTATAGCAAACAATGTAATAATCTACAATCAAAGTTCTATTTTTCTTTGACGATTTTTTGTTTTCTTCATAAATTATAGTAAAGGAGGTTTTTATGTATAATAATTATCCGAATTATTCTAGGGTTAATTATCCAACAAACGATGTAAGTAATACTTATTATGATAATTATAATGGAGATGATCGTTTCTTTTGGGCACCATTTGTTGTAGGTGGCCTTGCTGGTACTGCTTTAGGATTTGGAATTGCTAATAATAATCAAATGAATCATCAACAGTATTATCCTTATCCACCAATGGTTCCAGTTTATTCTTATCCTGTCTATCCAACTTACTCTAGTAATACTTATTATTATTCTTAAAAGTCTTAGGACTTTTTATTTTGGAAGTTTTATCATTATTTTTGTACCTATTCCTTTTTTGGATTTTAGATTTAAAATTCCGTGATGAAGTTCTATTATTTCTTTACTGTAAGGAATTCCTAACCCGTTTCCATATTTTTTTGTTGTATAGTACTTATCAGTTGCTTTTATTTTTTCTTTTCTTGTCATTCCTATTCCATTATCTATAACAGATATTTTTATTTGTTTCTTTGTCTCTTTTATTTTTATTAGAATTTGGAGAAAGTTATTATCTCTTGCTTCATAAGCATTTTTTATTAAGTTTATAAAAACTTGTTTTAATTTTTCATAATCTCCATGCATATATATTTCTTCTTTTCCTATTATGTTTATTTTGCAATTATTTTTTTTAAATAAATCTTTGAAGATTTCATTGATTTCTTCTAATAGAAGTCTTAGATCGAGTTCTTCAATATTTAAATTACTTCTCTTTTTTTCAGAAAAAGAGGAGATAATTGATAAACTTCTTTTTACTTCTTTCTCAATAATTTTGTAATACTTTTCTTTTTGTTTAAAGGTACTATTTGGTATCATTTCTAAATATCCACTGCATACTACTAAAGGATTTTTTACTTCATGAGCGAATTGATGTAATTCAAGATTTTCTTTTTGTTCAATCTTTCTTATAATAGTATTCATTTTATCACCAGTTTTATTATATTTCTTTTTATTGTTTTATTTTGTCGAAACATAAGAAAAAAATGACTTTTCTGTCATTTTATTTCATCAATATATTTTTTTAGTTGTTTTGATTCAGGTCCTAATATTATTTTTAATTGATTATCAATTTCTACAATTCCTTTAGCTCCTAATTTTTGGATTCCTTCTTTATTTGCTTTTGAAACATCTTTTAGTGTTACTTTAAAGCGGGACATGTTTGTTTCTGTTGAAATAATGTTCTCTTTTCCTCCTAAAAATTCTATTAATTTATTGAAATCTAATTCTGCGTCTTTTTTTGTTGCCTTTAGAATTGCTAATAAAATAATGACTAAGACAATCCCTATAACAATATATTCTATATAATTCATTTTATCACCAAAATTATTATATATTATTTTCAAAAAAAAAGAAAGATTTTATTTTATGGTATCTATTTTGTTTATCTGTTTTATAAAATCTTTACTTTTTACATATAGTCCTGTATATCTATCATAATAATCATCTAAAAAGTTATTTATTTCTTTGGTTGTATTTTCTTCTATTTCCAACTTTGTAATACTTTTTATATCAATATAGTAATATAATCTTATCGTTTTTATTGTTTTTTCACTTACTAGTGGCTCATTTCTATAGCATTCTTTGCATATATATCCTCCCGCATCACTAGAGACTGTAACAATTTGTTTTTGGCTTCCACATTCGGCGCAGGCATCGATGCTAGGAGATACTCCCAAATAATCTAGTAATTTTAATTCTAAAATATTTGTTATGGCTATTGGACTTAATCCTTCTTCTATTTTTAATAATGAATTTGTTAATAAGTCAAATATTTCTTTATCTTCGTTTTGTTTTATTACTTGATTGGTTAAATCTAAAATGTAGGAAGCATATGATATTTTTTCTAAGTCCATTAAAATATTTGAAAAAGCATTTATGATATCTACTCCAATTAGTGTTGATAGGCCGTTTTGTTTATAGTAAATATGAAATGTTCCGAAAATCAGTTTTCTGCTAACACTTCTTAGTTTACTTTTTATTTTTCTACAGCCTTTGGACATAATCCCAATAAGACCATATTCTTTTGTAAAAACATTTAATATTTTACTTGCTTCTCCATAATTTGTCTCTGTTAAAATAATTCCTTCTAAACTTTCTATCTTCATTTGATCACTTCTTTATTGTTTTATTTATTTTTGATTTTAGACCATAAATTATAATACTTAATATCTCCTGTTTTTTTAAATAATTCCCATAAGATATCGGTATTCATATTATCACCTCTATTATTATATTGGTGATTTTATTTTATTTTTATTCATCTTCGTCTTTTAATCCTAGTTCTAGGAAATATTTTTCTTCATCTCTCCAGTTTTTTAAAGTTTTGACATAAGTTTCTAGAAATACTTTTTTTCCTAGAAATGCTTCCATATCTTTTCTGGCTCTTGTTGATATTTCTTTTAGTTTTGATCCTTGTTTTCCAATAATAATTTTTTTTATATTTTCTCTGTCAACAACTATTAAAACTTGAATATGAATTAGTTTTTTTGATTCTTCATAATTTTCAACATAGCAAGTTACTGTATGAGGTATTTCATCATGTGTTAGTTCAAGTATTTTTTCTCTTACAAATTCGGCCATTATAAATCTTGTTGATACATTTGTTAATTCTTCTTCTGAGAAGATTCTTTCAGATTCATATAGTCTTTCTTTAATGCAATTGATTAATAGTTCTATATTATCTTTTTTTATAGCAGAGATTGGGATTATTTCTGCAAAATCATGTAATTCTTTTAGTTTGTTTATTTCTTCTAGTAAAGTTGTTTTATCTTTTACTAAATCAATTTTATTTAGTAATAAAAAAATAGGAATATCTTTATTTTTTATTTTATCTAAAATAAATTGATCTCCTTTTCCAAAACCTTTTGAAATATCTATCAAAAATAAAATCACATCTACACCATCTGTATTATTATATGCTTTTTTATTCATAAGATTTCCTAATTTATTATTTGGTTTATGAATTCCTGGAGTATCAACAAATATAATTTGTGAATTTTCATCATTATAGATTCCTTGAATCACATTTCTTGTTGTTCCACTTACATTAGAAGTAATGGCTAGTTTCATATCTAAAATGCTATTTAAAAGGCTACTTTTTCCAACATTTGGTCTTCCTACTAAACTTACAAAACCACATTTCATTTTCCTCATCCCCTATTATTGTTTGCTTAAAAACTCAATTAATTTTGGTAAAAATATTACTAATCCTGTTATTGCAGATATTAATGATATTACTAATACTCCTGCTGCTGCTACATCTTTGGATGACTTTGCTAATGGATGAATCTTAGGGCTTGCTAAATCTACAGTGTATTCAATTGCTGTATTAAAAAATTCTGCCATTAACACTAATCCTATTAATAAAAGGCATATTAACCATTCTATGTAACTAATTTTTAAGAAAAATCCAAAAACAATGACTAATATTGCAATAAAAGTGTGTATTTTCAAATTTTGTTCTTTTTTATATGCTTGAGATATTCCTTCTGCTGCATATTTAAAACTGTTTCTTAATCTTTTATTGTCAAGTTTTAATTTTTTCTTTACTTTTTTTCTAACTTTCTCTTCGGATGTCATTTTCTTCTAATACCTCCTCTTGCTTTTGGAACATTTCTTTTTCTTCTTCTTTCGTTTGATGATCATACCCTAATAAATGATAAAATCCATGTACGGCTAGAAAAGATAGTTCTCGAAGAAGGGAATGGCCATATTCTTTTGCTTGACTTTTGGCACGATCAATTGAAATATAAATATCTCCTAATATTCTCTCACCTTCTGGAATAATAACACTATCTTCATCTTCTAAAGCAAAAGTAATTACATCTGTTTCTTTATCTATATTACGATACTTTTTATTCAAATTATGTATGTAATTATTATCTACAATAATTAGATTAAAAGATACGTTTTCTAGATTTTCTTTTTTTATTGCTCCATATAAAACTTTTTCTACTGTTTTTAACTCTTCTATTTCTTCATTTACTTGAACATATACTTCTATTTTACTCATATCTACTCCTATGTCATAATTAATACTAATGATATAATTAATCCTGTTAATATAAATATTGCTAGACTATTTAAAACCCATTCTTTTTTACATGAAACTGGGAAAAGTTTTCCAATTGAATGTAAAATACGATATATAAAATATCCAAATATTCCACCTAATAAATTTAATATAATGTCATCTACATCAAAAACTCTTCCAATAGATAATTGAACAAATTCAATAGATAAAGATGTTATCAATGTTAATAATAGTGGTAATGTAATTTTCTCAGATTTTAAATAATAGCTACTAAATAGTCCAAATGGTAAAAACATTATCATATTTCCCAAAACATTCTTAATAAATAAGCGGCTTGTCACATTATATCGTAATATTTCTTTAAAGGGAATAAAATTGTTTCCTGATAGGGAAACATCATCTTGAAATGTTACTACTTGGAATAAGCATAAAATGTATATTCCAAATATTAGCATGCATAATTCTTTATATAAAACTATTTTTTCTTCATTTTTCACTAAATAGCAAGTTCGAAATGAAACCATTACGATAACTGAAATTAAGACCATTGGCCATGTAATATTAATAACTCCTTGTATTGTTTTCGATAGTGGTTCTAACACCATATCACCTCTTTTTTTCATTCTCTTCTTCTATATTTATATTACTTATATCTGTATAATCTGATATATTTTCTTTTGTCTTAAAAAATATATCTACTTCTATTTTACTATTTTTTGCTTTATTTTTCAAAACTTTTTTATTTATTATTTTCTCATCTTCTGATAATTTATCTTGGATTTTTTTTGTAGCTTTTTTTATTGCTATATCTAATATTTCTTTTTTTGTATACTTTATAAACTTTTCTTCTGTTTTCTTATATTTAACTATTCCAAATTTTGATGATAGAATTTTACTATCTACTATATTATACTCTTCTTTTTTAAATGTATAAAATTTGTTTCTAAAATTCTTTTCTTTTCCTAATAACTTATAATGAAATCCCCATCTTTTGTTTTGCTTGGTTGTAATTACTTTATATTTTTCTGGTATAATAATTTTTACAGTATACCATGTTTCTCCATATACTTTACCTATTGCACAAGTTTTAGATGTTATTTTATCTTTATTATATATTAAACCACTTATTAAAATTTCACCTTTTTCTACATAGTCATTTTTCTTTTTTACAATTTCTCCTTTTGAAGCTGTAATGCTTTGTATAATAGCATTTTTCTTGGAAATAATGCTTCTAGGTGTGCACTCTTCTTCTTTTTTAGGTATTTTTCTTTCTTCTACTTTGATGATATATTTTGTTCCTTTTTCATCTATTTCTAGCCATTCAATTTTCTTTTTTTCTTTTTCTAATATTTTTTGTTTTAGTTTTTCTTTTTCTTGATAATTTATTTTAAAATGATATTTTTTTAGGCCAAATTCTTCTAAATCTTTTTTTACTATTTCTCTTATTTTTTTATTAGGATGAATTATTTCTATTCGAAAAATAATGTTTGATAATAAAATGATTAGTGCTATTCCAATACTAAAAAATGTAATTAATAAATTGTACCTTTTTATAAAAAAAATCAGTTTATTTATTCCATATCTTTTTATTAGTTTTATTTGATAGGTTGTTTTAATTTTTTTTACTTTCTCAAAGTCATTTTTATCTATTATGATTTGAATACTTTTATCTGTCTTATCTAAAGAATAAATGTTTATTTTTTTTCTTATTAATTCTTTTATAAAATTTATAGGATTTTTCCCGATGATTTCTATTTTTAATCTGTTATTCATCCATAACCTCTATTTTTGAAATCATTCCTGTTATTAGTATTTCTTCTTCTAATAATTTTCTTACTATTAGATTTTTTCCTGTTATACGAAGCTTTTTTCTATTGCTTTGAAGAGTGACATTATTTTCTTCTAAGCTAATAATTCGCTTAAAATTTATAATATAAATTTTATTTTCATAAATTGTAAAACGAAATTCTCTATCATTTAAAAAGTTATCTACTCTTTCAAACATCAAATCACCTAATTAAATATATGTTTTTTTTGAAAAAAAAACATTAATCTTTTGATTAATATTTTTATTGCAACTTTTCTCTAATAATAGCAGAAACTTCTTTCATATCTGCTTTTCCTTTCATTTTTTCACTAGCGATTCCCATTATACGTCCCATTTCTTTGATACTATTAGGTTTTATTTCTTCAAAAATCTCATCAATTGTTTTTACAATTTCTTCATGAGATAATTGCTCTGGTAAATAATTCATAAGAATATCAATTTCTGCTTGTGTTTTTTCTTTTAAATCTTCTCTTCCAGCTTTTACAAATTCAGAAATAGAATCCTTTCTCATTTTTATTTGTCTATTGACAATTTCTATTAATAAATCGTCGTTTATTTCTTTTTTATGATCAATTTCTTCTTGTTTTAGGGATGCTTTTACCATTCTAATAACA
>CADBNY010000092.1 GCA_902796215.1 uncultured Erysipelotrichaceae bacterium
AAAACGTCTAAAACTAATTTTCTCACCAATAGTAGCAGTTTCTTCAACGATTCTTTCTTGAACTGTTTTCCCATCTTTCATTTTAGTCTTCAATGCTTCCTCAGTATTATTACATTTTTCAGATACTAAAGTATCTCTTAATTCTTTTACTAATTCATTAAACTTTTCATTTTTAGTAACAAAATCTGTTTCACAGTTAACCTCAAAAATAATAGCTTCATTATCATTAGCTAAACCAACTGTAATACCTTCAGCTGCAATTCTTGATTCCTTTTTAGCAGCCTTAGCAATTCCTTTTTCTCTTAACCAATCAACTGCCTCATCCATTTTTCCATCACAAGCTTCTAATGCCTTCTTACAATCCATCATTCCAGCACCAGTTTTTTCTCTTAATTCTTTTACATCACTTGCTTTAAACATTTAAATCCTCCTACCAAACATTATTTCCATACATATTATAAATCAAAATTTTCTTTTTCAAAAGTTTTTTTAACAAAAAGAGGAAACAGAACAACTATTTCCCCCTAAGTAATATTATTTTTCTAAAGCCTCAATAATTTCAGCTTTCTTCATAGTAGAATATCCTTTAATACCAGCTTCTTTTGCTTTTGCTTTTAAATCAGCTAATGTTAAAGTATTTAAATCAACTTCTACCTTTTTAACAGAAACTTTTTTTTCTTCTTTTACTTTTTCTTCTTTTACTTCTTTTTTTGTCTCTTTATTAGTTTCTTTACTTTCTTCACTTACTTTAGAAGTTTTTGGTGTTTCTTTTTTCTCAACTTTTTCTTCTCTTACCTTTTCTTCTTTTTCAATCTTTTTATCTGCTTTATTCTTATCGTCATCACTAATATAATCAATGATTTCATTACCATTAACTTCTGCAATAGCATTTGTTAATACACCAATTAATAATTTAACTGAACGAACAGCATCATCATTACCTGGGATAACATAATCAACCATATCTGGATCACAATTAGTGTCAACAATACCAAATACTGGGATTCCTAAAATGCGAGCCTCTTTAATAGCTATTTCTTCTTTACGAGGATCTACAATAACCATAGCTTGAGGTGTTCTCTTCATTTCGCGAATTCCTCTTAAATTTTTATTTAATTTATCATATTCCTTACGGATTTGAATAACTTCCTTCTTAGGTAAAGCTTCAAATGTTCCATCTGTTTCCATTTTTTCAATTTCTTCCATTCTACGAATTCTAGAACGAATAGTTTTGAAATTTGTTAAAGTTCCCCCCAACCATCTTTCATTGACAAAATACATATTTGTTCTTGTAGCACATTCTTCAGCTGCTTCTTGAGCTTGTTTCTTAGTACCTACAAATAGTATTTTTCCTTCATTTTGAGCAATTTCTTTCATTGCTTCATATGCTTCTTCAATCTTTTTTACAGTTTTTTGTAAATCGATGATATAAATATCATCACGAGTTGTGAAGATATACTCCTTCATTTTTGGATTCCATCTTCTTTTTTGATGTCCAAATTGAACACCAGCTTCTAATAAATAATTCATTGATACAACAGTCATTTATAATTCTCCTTTTCGTTTTTGTCATCTACTAGTTTCTAAAATTAATCACCTATAAAAGGCACTCGATTAATAAATTCACTAATATGTTTTTTATTTAGATAAAGCTTCAATAATCTCAGCTTTTTTCATACCAGTAACACTGATTTTCTTTTTAGCAGCAACTTCTTTTAATTCAGCAACAGTCATTTTAGAATAATCAACATCTTTAGTCTTATTTACTTTCTTTTCTTCCTTTTTTTCGTCTTTTTTTGTCTCTTTCTTAGTTGTAGTTTTTTCTACTTTTTTAGAATCATTTTTTGCTTTTGTAACAGCTCCTCCTACAGTAATTTCATTACCACTTACTTCTGTAGCTGGTTTAATTTTTCCAGCTTTACCATCACGAGCAATTTTTACTAATTCTGTAAAAGTTTTTGGATCATTAATAGCAATTTCACTTAACATCTTTCTATTAACTTCAACACCTGCTTTTGTCAATCCTTCAATAAATCTTGAATAAGAAATATCATTTAATCTACAAGCAGCATTAATTCTTGTTATCCATAATTTTCTAAAATCTCTTTTCTTTTGTTTTCTATCTCTAAATGCATATTGTCCAGAATGCATTAATTGTTCTTTTGCTGTTTTATATAATCTATGTTTACTACCAAAATAACCCTTTGCCTGTTTTAACACTTTTTTATGACGAGCTTTTGTAACTGCTCCATTCTTTACTCTTGCCATGTTTATTCCTCCTTCAAAATTTAAACTAGATTATATTCTTTAATCTATTTTGATCTGCCTTACTAAGGTTAGATCCCTTTCTACAACCTCTATTAAAGCTTGCACTTTTTTTACCAGTATTATGTCTACTACCTGGTTTTCCAATTTTATAACCATTCTTACGTGATTTAACTACTTTAGCTGTACCTTTATGTGTCTTAATCTTTGGCATTTTTATTCCTCCTACTCTCTCAATTATTTGTCTTTTCTTGGCACTAAAACACAAGTCATTGTTCTACCATCTAACTTAGGATTTTGTTCTACATCTGCATAATCTTTTACTCTGTCGGCAAAACGTTCAAGAACTTCCTTACCTAATTCTGTATGAGCCATTTGACGACCTTTAAAACGAATAGTAAGTTTAATTCTATCTCCTTTTTCTAGATATTTTGTAGCATTTCTAAGTTTTGTCTCAAAGTCTCCAATATCAATAACAGGTGATAAACGATATTCTTTTAGTTCAGACATGTTTGCTTTTTGTTTTTTTAATGCTTCCTTTGCTTTCTTTTGTTTTTCATAACGGAATTTATTATAATCCATTACTTTACAAACAGGTGGATTTGC
>CADBNY010000093.1 GCA_902796215.1 uncultured Erysipelotrichaceae bacterium
GTTACGAGTTAACTGGAAATAGTACAGAAGGAACAATTACTACTATTACCAACACTCATAAACCAGAAGAGACAGAAGCAACTGTTAAGAAAGTATGGAGTGATGCTGAAAATCAAGACGGAATTAGACCAAATGAAATAGTAGTTACTCTAAGTGATGGACAAACTGTAACTTTAAATAGAGAAAATGATTGGACAGAAACTATCAAAAACTTACCAAAATATAAATCTGGACAAGAAATCAAATATACTTGGACAGAAGCTAATATACCAACTGGATATGAATTAACTGATAATACAACAGATGGAACTATCACAACAATCACAAATACTCATAAACCAGAAACAACAGAGGTAACAATAAAAAAAGTATGGGATGATTCTGATAATCAAGACGGAATAAGACCAAGTGAAATAGTTGTAACTCTAAGCAATGGACAAACAGTCACTTTAAATGCAGTAACTGGTTGGACAGATACTATTAAGAATCTTCCAAAGTATAAAGATGGAAAAGAAATTGAGTATACTTGGAGTGAGACTAATGTACCTACAGGCTACGAGTTAACAGGAAACAGTACCGAAGGTACAATTACAACATTAACAAACACACACAAAGCAGAAACGGTAAATATTACAGGAACAAAAACATGGAACGATGCAGATAATCAAGATGGATTCCGTCCAAAAGAAATAATTGTAAACTTACTTGCCGATGGTATTAAAACACAATCTCAAACAGTAACAATAGGATCTGATAAAAAATGGACATATTCATTTAAAGATTTACCAAAATATAAGATAGAAAATGGTAACGGTGGAAAAGAAATTATATATACAATTACTGAAGAAAAAGTAAATGAATATTCTACTTCAACAAATGGTTATGATATTATAAATACTCATAGTCCATTTGAAACAGAAGTAAATGTAACAAAATCTTGGAATGATACAAACGATATAGATGGAAAAAGACCAGAATCAATTAATGTAGTACTTAAAGCAGATGGTATTGCAGCAAGTACTCAAGAATTAAATGAAACAAATAATTGGGCCCATACATGGTCTAATCTTCCACGCAAGAAAAATGGAAAAGAAATTGTATATACTATTGAAGAACTAGTTGTACCAACAGGATACACTAGCGAATCAACAAAATCAGATAAAGAAACAACAACTTTAGATAAAACTGTTTATATAAATTCAGAAACAATTTCAGTAACAAATACTCATACTCCAGAAAAAACAAAAGTATTTGGTACTAAAGTATGGAACGACGCCAATAATCAAGATGGAATTCGTCCAGAAACAATTAAGATTAACTTATTAAAAAACGGTGAAGTAGTAGCTCAAAAAGAAGTATCAGAAGAAGATAACTGGCAATTTGCTTGGGAAAATCTAGATAAATATGAATTAGATTCAAATGGTAAAGGTGGAAAATTAATAGAATATACAGTAAAAGAAGAAATGCCAGAAAGTCTTACAGATTCATATACAACAGCAATATCTGGAGATGTTGAATCAGGATTTACTATCACAAATACTCACGAACCAGAAACAACAAACTTATCTGGACAAAAAATTTGGGATGACGCTAACGATCAAGATGGATTGCGTCCAGAATCAATTACAATTAATGTTTTAGCAAACAATGAATTCTATACATCAAAAACTATTGAAGGTACAAATACTGAAGATACATGGAATTATGATTTCATAGGCTTACCAGTATATAAAGTAGGTAGTGTAGGAGAAAAAATTACTTATACAGTAGAAGAAGTTGTACCAGAAGGCTACACAAGAACAATTGATAACAATAACATTATCAATACTCATATCCCAGAAACAACAAAAGTAAGTGGTACTAAGATTTGGGATGATGCTAATAACCAAGATGGAGTAAGACCAACAAGTATTATAGTTAAAGTATTAGACAACAATACAATAGTTGATACAATAACAGTAACAGGAGATAAAACTGCTGATAGTTGGAATTACACATCAAAAGAATTACCAAAATATAGAAATCATGGTACTGAAGAAATTAAATACACAGTAGTAGAAGACGAAACTGGCTTAAAAGAACTTGGTTATACAACAACAATTAAAGATACAACAATAACAAATTCTCGTACACCAGAACTTGTTAACGTACCAATATCAAAAACATGGATAGATAATTCTAATTCAGAAGGATATCGACCATCTAAAGTAATAATTAACTTACTAGCAAACAAAACTAAAGTTGATTCAGTTGAATTAACAGGAGAAGGCAATACTTGGACTTATACGTTTAAAGATAAGCCAAAGTACAAAGATGGAAAAGAAATAGAATATAGCGTAGAAGAAGTAAGTGTTGACCCTCACTATGAAGTATCTTATCCAGAAGATGATAAACGCGCAGTAGTTAATACAATTAAAGATTTATCAAGAGATATTGAAATAACCAAGAAGTGGATTGATAATGATAATCAAGATGGAAAAAGACCAGAAAAAATCACTGTAAACTTAGTTGGAATGGTAGAAAAAGAAAAAATTGTTGAAAAATCACTAGAAATTACTGGTGAAATGACAACAAATACTTGGATAAATAAATTTACAGATTTACCAATCTTCTATAAAGGAAAACTAATTTCTTACTCAATCAATGAAGAAGATGTTACAGATTATCCAACAACATCTATCAAAGGAGATGTAAAAGAAGGATTTATAATTGAAAATACTCATGAAATAGAAAAAATTTCTATCGATGCTACAAAAGTTTGGACAGATGGAGATAATCAAGATGGATTACGTCCAGAAGATATTACCATCAATTTATTAGCAAACAATGAAATAAAAGACTCTAAAACAATAAAAGCATCTAATGATTGGAAAGTAACATTTGAAGATCTAGATAAATATGCTAATGGAAAAGAAATAGACTACACTATAGAAGAAGCAAATGTACCAGAAGGATATGATAAAGAAATAGATCAAAAAACAAGAACGATTACTAATACTCATAAACCAGAAGAAATTTCCTACCACATTACAAAAATCTGGGAAGATTTTGATAATCAAGATGGAGTAAGACCAGATAAAATCACTGTTAGATTATATGCAAATGATATTGAAATAGATCATATTACAATATCAGAAAAAGAAAATTGGGAATATTCATTTGAAAAATTACCAAAATATAAAGCAGGAAAATTAATCAAATATACAATTACAGAAGATAATGTTGATTTATATGAAACAGATGAAATTACAACAGTAGAAAATACAAAAGAAACAAAGGAACTTGATAATACAATTACCAATAACCACGAATTAATTCCATATAATGAAACAGGAGAAATCACAGTTACAAAGACTTGGGATGATGATAACAATAAATATAATAGTAGGCCAGAAAACATAACAGTTCACTTATTTGCTGATGATGAAGAAATAGATTCTGCAATATTAAGTAAAGAAAATAATTGGACTTATACATTCAAAGATTTATTGAAATACAAAAAAGGAGAAGTAGGTGTAGAAATTAATTACTCTATCACTGAAGATAAAGTAGAAAACTATCAAACAGCAATTAATGGATTTAATGTAACCAATAAATATATCAAGCCAAAAGAACCTAAAAAATCTACAACTCCTCCAAAACTAGAAATTATCCCACCAAAAACAGGTGTAACAACAGATAACAACAATAAGAGTTTATTTGAATTATTGACAGCTTTAATAACATTAAGTTATTCATTAGTAATTACCAAAAAATTAAACCCAGCAAAATAGAACCGAAAGGTTCTTTTTTGTTGACAATAAAAACAAAAATACGATATAATATGCAAAAATCAGGTGATAAAATGAAAAAGAAAATAACAATTATATTAATTTTATTGATAGCTATTTTATCTGGATTTTTCTTTTGTAATAGCAACCAAAAAAAAGCAATCATTAAACCTAAAATAACGATAAAAGAAGAAAATAAAAAAGAAAAAGAGCAAATAAATTATCAACAAATCATTATCGAACTGCAAAAAAAATACAACAATAATGATATAGTTGCTTTAGTAAAAATACCAGAGTTATTAGAAGAAGAAATTGTTCAAACAAAAGATAATGATTATTATTTACACTATGATAAATACAAAAACAAAAATATCATAGGAGCAACATTTCTAGACTATAGAAACAATTTAGAATTATCAAATAAACTATTAATTTATGCCCATAGCGATCCAGAAGGAACTCTTCCTTTTGTAAAATTAACAAGTTACAATAATGAAGATTTTTATAAAGAACATAAATATATTTATTTAATAGATTCTAAAAAAGAAAGAAAATATGAAGTTTTTGCAAGCTACATAGAAACAGAAGATTTTGATTATGTAAATCTAACCAATTTTAATGGACTTACTTATGAAGAACATCTAAATAAATTAAAAAACAAGTCTTTAATAAAAACAGATGTCAAATTAGACAAAGATTCAAAAATATTAATATTACAAACCTGTAGTTTTAATAAAGATATTAATACTAAAGACAAATATCAATTAGTTATGGCAAAAGAAATAAAAAATAATGAAGAATAGATATTATAAGTATCTATTTTTTTTAAATAATATAAAATTTATGATACAATAAAATTAGATAAACATTTTAAGATAGGGAGGTATTCTTTATATGGACACTGAATTTGAACAAGAATTTAACTATCACAATCATACATATAGATCAGGAGACTCTGAATATGTAAGTGTTGAAGAAACACTAAAAACAGCAAAAGAGATTGGGATAAAGATATTGGGCTTTAGTGAATATGCTCCAAACACAAATTTAGAAATTTCTGATGAAGATCACCATATGATGTTATCTGAAGTAGATGGATACATTTCATCTATTAATAAAATGAAAATGGAAAATCCAGAAATGACTATATTAGCAGGATTTGAAGCTGAATTTGATCCTATGAAAGAAAAATTTTTAGGAGAAATGAAAGAAAAAGTTGATTATATGATATTGGGGCAACATTCTGTAAAAGATGGTATGAAAATGGTTCCACAAAGTAGGAATCCAAATTATCCATTAGAATATGCCCAAATGGTTTGTCAAGGAATCGAAAGTGGTTTGTTTGATATAGTTGGTCATCCAGATCGTTTTATGTCACTTCGAGATACGATAAGTGATGATGATAAAGCAATTTATGAAGAAAACTGTATTAAAGCAAGTCATATGATTTGCCAAAAAGCAGCTGAAATGGGGATACCACTGGAAATAAATTTATTACCTGCTTTAAATAATCAGTTTTTACATGATGGTAATTTAGCATATCCACATCCTTTATTTTGGACAATTGCCAGAGATTATGATGTTAAAGTATTAAAAGGAATTAATACTAACCACCTACAAAACTTTCAAGACTTAAATGAAGGTCAAAAAAGAATAACTAATATTGAATATTTAGTTAGTAACAAAATGATAAGAGTTCCTTATAATCCAGTTTTCGCAAGGCAAAACAACCAAAAATTACAAGAAGCATATACGACTCATCAAAAAGAAGCTTTAACATACGAATCCCAAATTATTAATGAAATAACTAAAAATATTTTAGAAAGTATTGGAAATAAACAAGACTCAGAAAGTATAGATGCTATAATTGGAAAGAACATAGATATCATGATGCAAGGATATATTTCTAGAGCAAAAACAAAAAGTGCATCAATAATGGAAGAAATATTAAAAATTTCCAACTCACAAAACTTGTCAGTGAAAGACAAATCTACAATATTAGAAGAAAAGAAACAAGCTTTAAAAGAAATAGAAACAATTTTAGCCAAACAAACACAAATATTAGAAGAAGTTCAAAATAGAATAAATAGCATAATAAAAGAAAATCCTTCATATTTTCAGCTATCAAGTGAAGAACCAACAAAAGGATCAAACTCCTCAGGAAACACACTAACATTAACTAATAACCATATAATTGGTGTAGCACCAGTATCATCATCTGAAAATAATGGATTTGTCAACACCATAATGTTAACAATAATGGTAACACTTGCTGTAGGAATAATCGTGGGAATCATTTATATGCTATATCAATTTGGAATTAAATAATAGAAATGCTAAAAAATAAAAAAAGACAGGAGATGACAAAATGATTGGATTAATAGTGGCTCGCTCTAAAAATAATGTTATTGGAAAAGATGGAAAAATACCCTGGAAAATAAAAGGAGAACAGAAACAATTCAAAGATTTAACACTCAACAATACTGTTATTATGGGAAGAAGAACTTATGAAGAAATAGGACACCCTCTTCCAAATAGAAAAAATATTGTAATATCCAGAACAATGAATTATCAAGATAACAATTTAATAACAGTAGATTCCTTAGAAAAAGCTCTACAACTAGTAGAAGGGAATGCATATATTATAGGAGGTTATAACTTATTTAAAGAAATAATTCCTATTGTAGATATAATGTATATTACTGAAATCAAGAAAGTAGTTGAAGATGGAGATGTATTTTTTCCAGAATTCAATGAAGAAGATTTTACTATTCAAGAAACAGAAGAAAACGAATATTATAAAAGACTAGTTTATACAAGACTTGCTCCCAAGAAATAAACATGATAAAATATGATTACTAACACAAAGAAATGAAGTAAAAGTAGACACAAAATGTGTTTCTTTTTTCTGTCAATAAAAAGGAGAAAAAATGAAAAAGAAAAGTATAATAATGATTATATTAATAATTATTTGGTGTTTTATTATATTTTATGCAAGTAGTAAAACAAGTAATGAAAGTAACGGTAAAAGTAAAGAATTAATATATAACACTTCAAAAGAAATTGTAAAAATAACAAACTTTTTCCATATAACAAAAATAGATTTAAATGATGAAAAATATTTTCAAAAAATAGTAAAAAAATTAAATTATCCTATACGCAAATGTGCCCATGCTAGTGTCTATTTTGTTTTATCAATTCTTTTTATATTATTATTAAATAGTTTTTCAATATCCTTAAAAAAAGCTTTAATAATAACAATTAGTTTATGCTTTTTATATTCTATAACAGATGAAGTTCATCAAACTTTTGTAAAAGGAAGAACAGGTCAATTCAGTGATTGTGTAATTGATACATTAGGAGCAGTAATAGGAAGCAAGCTAACTTTAACAATAATAAAAAGAAAACGAAAAGTATGACTAGAAACGTAAAAAGATGAAACTTTCGTTGAAAAATCAAGAAATTTTGTCTATAATAAAATATAGTGAAAATTAGGAGTGATAAAAAATGACTGCAAAATATGATGCATCTTCGATAAAAATATTAGAAGGACTAGAAGCTGTTCGCAAACGTCCAGGAATGTATATTGGCTCAACAGATAAAAGAGGACTTCACCATCTAATATGGGAAATAGTAGATAATGCAGTAGATGAAGCAATTAATGGCTTTGGAGACTATATTAAAATTACACTCCATAAAGATGGCTCTGTAAGCGTAGAAGATCATGGTCGTGGAGTACCAACAGGAATGCACGAATCTGGAAAAAGCACCCCAGAAGTAATTTATACAGTACTTCATGCTGGTGGTAAATTTGAAAGTGATGGCTATAAAGTATCAGGAGGACTACATGGAGTAGGTTCTTCTGTTGTTAATGCACTATCAAAATGGATGGAAGTAACAATAAAAAGAGATAAAGAAGAATCATACATTCGTTTTGAAGATGGAGGACATGTAGCAGTACCTTTAAAAAAAGTTGGAACAACCAACAAAACAGGAACAACAGTTCGTTTTATGCCAGATGACACCATTTTTTCAACAACTCATTTTTCTTATACAACAGTATGTGAAAGAATGCAAGAATCAGCTTATCTATTAAAAGGAATTACAATCGAAGTAATAGATGAAGAAGATGAAAGAGATGCTAAATTTCATTACGAACGTGGAATTGAAGAATATGTAGAGGATTTAAATAAAGGAAAAAACACTTTAAATAAGGTCTTATCTTTTTCAGGAACAAAAGAAAAAATAGAAGTAGATATTTCAATGCAATATACAGACACATATGATGAAAAAATAATATCTTTTGTAAATAATGTAAAAACAATCGATGGAGGAAGTCACGAAGTAGGTTTTAAGACAGCCTTAACTAGAGTTTTTAATGACTATGCAAAAACTAATGGTTTTGTAAAGGGAAACGCCAAAGCATTTGAAGGTAGTGACGTAAGAGAAGGACTAACTGCTATCATTAGTTTAAAGATACCTGAAGGAATCTTACAATTTGAAGGACAAACAAAAGGCAAATTAGGAACCCCACAAGCTAAACCAGCTGTTGAAGGAATTGTGACGGACCAATTGAGAGTTTATTTAGAAGAAAACAAAGCAATCGCAACAGAAATTATCAATAAAAGTTTAAAAAGCAAAATAGCCAGAGAAGCAGCAAGAAAAGCTAGAGAAGAAGCAAGAAAAGGTACTTCCAAGAAGAGAGAAGAAAGATCCCTTTCTGGAAAATTAGCTCCAGCTCAAAGTAAAGAAAAAGATAAAAAAGAATTGTTCCTAGTCGAAGGAGATTCAGCAGGAGGTTCTGCTAAACAAGGAAGAGATAGACGTTATCAAGCAATTCTTCCTCTAAGAGGAAAAGTATTAAATACTGAAAAAACAAAAGAAGAAGATATCTTAAAGAACGAAGAAATTAATACCATGATTTATACTATAGGAGCTGGATATGGTTCGAATTTTGACATTAAAGATTGCGAATATAGTAAGGTCATTATCATGTCAGATGCTGATGAAGATGGAGGACATATTCAATGCCTATTATTAACATTCTTCTATCGTTATATGAAACCATTAATTGAAGACGGAAGACTTTTTGTTGCCTTACCACCACTATTTAAAATACAAAGTGGTAAAGAAATAGAATATGCATACACTGTAGAAGAAATGAAAGAAAAA